>NZ_JAZHYN010000034.1:0-35644 GCF_036576025.1 Methylocystis borbori
CGGAGACTGCGGCGCGGCGGCGGGCGGCGCGTTTTCGAGCGCCGGCGCCTGCGCATGAAGCGGCGCCGCCATCATCGCAGCCAAGGCCGCAATCACGACGCGCGTCACATGCGGCGCGCGCGCGCAAGAAACGTAGGATATGTTTGGATTTTTCATCATCGCGTCGTCATCATCCCCAAAGCGGCGAACTGTCCCGATCGCTTTTTTGGCGCGCTGTCTCGCCGGTCAACGGAATTATTCGCACGCGCTGCAAGACTGCGCCAGTTTGAAACCATTGTGAAGTTCCCGATGATGTGGTTTAAACGCCACGTATATTTTTAATTGCTTTGGAGGAAGAGATGTTTACGTCGAGGCCTTTCTTTGCGTCATTGGCTGCGCTGGCGATGACCGCGCATGTTTCGGCCGCCGAGTTGAAATACGCCGATCAGGGCGTGAAATGGACGCAAGCCAGCCGCACGGAATTCTACAGTCTCGATCAGGGCGCGCGAATCATGCCCTTCGCCTGGATCAAGGCGCTGAGACATCCCGACGGCGCGCGCTTCCTCGCCGACGGCCTCGGCCGCTACGGCTATCTGCCCAATCCCGATAGCGAGACGCCAGGCCTTCCCGTCGGATTCCTCTCCGCCTCGGAGAATTCCGCGCAATATTTCAGCATGACCTGCTCCGCTTGCCATACGCGGCAGATCGACGTTGGCGGCGTCTCCTGGCGCATCGACGGCGGACCGGCGCTCGTCGATTTCCAAAGCCTGCTGAACGATATTGATCTGGCCTTCAAGAAAATCCTGAGCGACGACGCCGCTTTCAAGCAGTTCGCCCAGGACGTGCTGGGCGGAGATCCGACGCCGCGCGAACTTCAGCATTTGCGCCGGGACGTCGACGTCTGGTTCGCGCCTTATGACACGATCGTGCGCAAGTCGCTCCCTTCGCCTGGCTGGGGCGTTGGACGGCTGGACGCCGTATCGATGATTTTCAACCGCGTCGCGGGCCTCGATATTGGCGCGACGCATTCTCGCATCATCGAAAATAACATCACATGGGCGGATGCGGCGGTGCGCTATCCCTTCCTGTGGAACGCCCCGATCCAGGACTTCACGCAATGGCCGGGATTCGCCGAAAACGGCGACGACATTCTCGGCCTCGCGCGCAATGTCGGCGAGGTATACGGCGTCTTCGGCGTCTATCGTCCCAAACAGACGATCCTTCCCAACGTCATCGATTATCTCAACGATTCTTCCCTGAATTATCCGGGCCTGATGCGTCTCGAAACGCTGATCAAGCAGATCGCGCCGCCCAAATGGCCCTGGAGCCTCGATCAGGCGCTCGTCTCCAAGGGCGCGGAGATTTTCAACCGCGATCCGAAGAACGGCGGCTGCGCCAAGGGCTGCCACGAAATCGCCAAGGGCGCGCCGCGCGTTTGCAATTTCCAGGGAACCTGGCGAACGCCGCTCGAGGACGTCGGCACGGACAGCCGCGAATATCAGGTTCTCGCGCGCGAGGCCGAAACCGGCGTGCTCAACGGCGCGAGAATCGCTTTCATCCCCGGCGTCGACAAGCCGCTCAAGCCGAAGGACAAGATCATCAGCATTCTTGGACTGTCGGTGATCGGATCGATTATCGAGGCGCCGCTACATTTCGGCCTCGATGTCTTCCAGCCGATTCTCGACGACTGCCTGCCGGCGGCCGCACAGGCGTCGCCCGAGAGCGCGAAGCTGCTGGTGCGCAACAAGCTCGCCGCCGCCTTAAAGAATCTCTATACGAAGCCCGCAGCGCAGCCGAGCTTCAAATATGAGTCGCGGGTGATGCAGGGCATTTGGGCGGCTGCGCCTTATCTCCACAATGGCTCCGTGCCGACGCTCGCCGACCTCTTAAAGCCCGTCGCGGAGCGTCCCGCCTCCTTCAAGGTCGGAACGGCCTATGACGTCGAGAGCGTCGGCCTCGCCAAGGAACAGGGCGCCTTCAGCACGCTCTATACGGCCGACGACTGCGCAAAACGGGATTCGGGCAACAGCCGCTGCGGCCATACCTTCGGCGTCAATCTCACGCCTGACGAGAAAAAGGCGCTGCTCGAATATTTGAAGAGTCTCTGATCGCCGCTCCATCGAGCCGCAAGGGGGAAAATCCTCCCCCTTGCCTTTTCCCGCGCCGCCCCGCATATCGCGCCGCAACGCGCAATCGAGAGCCGGGACGGATATGGGTTTCAAATGTGGCATCGTCGGCCTGCCGAATGTCGGCAAGTCGACCCTTTTCAACGCTCTGACCCAGACCGCGGCGGCCCAGGCGGCGAATTACCCCTTCTGCACCATCGAGCCCAATGTCGGCGAGGTCGCGGTGCCCGACCCGAGACTCGCGGAACTGGCGAAGATCGCCGGCTCCAGGGAGATCATCCCGACCCGGCTCACTTTCGTGGACATCGCCGGGCTCGTGCGCGGCGCGTCGAAGGGCGAAGGGCTCGGCAATCAGTTCCTCGCCAATATTCGCGAATGCGACGCGATCGCTCATGTGGTGCGCTGTTTCGAGGATGGGGACGTGACCCATGTCGAGGGCGGCGTCGATCCGATCCGCGACATTGAAACCATCGAGACCGAGCTGATGCTCGCCGATCTCGAAAGCCTCGAAAAACGCGTCGTCCCGCTCGAAAAAAAGGCCAAGGGCGGCGACAAGGAATCGAAGGAGCTTCTCGACCTCATGAACCGCTGCCTCGTGCTGCTGCGCGAGGGAAAGCCCGCGCGCCTCGCCAAGGTGAGCGCGGAGGAGCGCGCCGCCTTCGACGGGCTCGGGCTCCTGTCGTCGAAGCCGGTGCTGTACGTCTGCAATGTGGAGGAAGGCTCGGCGGCCGATGGCAACGTCCAATCGGCGAAAGTCGCTGCGCGCGCGGCGGAGGAAGGCGCGGCCTCGGTCGTCGTTTCGGCGAAGATCGAGAGCGAGATCGCCGTGCTGCCGGCCGAGGAGCAGAAGGATTATCTCGAAGCCGTGGGGCTCGCGGAGCCGGGCCTCAACCGCGTCATCCGCGCCGGCTACGACCTTCTGCATCTCATCACTTATTTCACCGTGGGCCCCAAGGAAGCGCGCGCCTGGACGATCGAGAAGGGCGTGCGCGCGCCGCAGGCGGCGGGCGTGATCCATACGGATTTCGAGAAGGGCTTCATTCGCGCCGAGACCATCGCCTATGACGATTACGTCGCGAATAAGGGCGAGGCGGGCGCCCGCGACGCGGGGCGGCTGCGGCTGGAGGGCAAGGAATATATCGTCGCGGACGGCGACGTGATGCATTTCAGGTTTAATACGTAAGTAAAGGCTCTGAAATTAGTTTTCTATGCTTATTTCCATAGCTTTGCCGCAGCATTGCTGGCGCACGTCGCTCGTCTCTCCAGCGTGACCCTAACCTATATCAGGCAAGCGTCGCAGACACGCCTAGATGGCTGTTGTTTTGACGTCTGGACCAAGTCAATGAAGCGCCGGCGCCGCCAAGATAAAGGCGTCTAATGCTGAGGCGTTTTTCTTTCATTAAACATAGACGCATTGATGAGAACGCAAATCACTCTACAACATGTGCGGGCGGTAAGCGGGGACGGCCTTTTTTGGAGGACAAAATGTCTAAGATATCCGTAGCCCTGTTCATAGCAATGATCGGGGCGAGCGCGATGCTCCCTGCCCAATCCGAAGCCCAACCTTGTCGAGGATGTTCTCCAATTCTTCAGCCGCCCCTAAAGTGTTATCCTTTCCTTCGCGTGCCGCCTGAGGTTTACGGCGCAAACGTTACCTATCCCGACCATCCTGTCCCTTACTCCGTCTGGTATTATGAACTCTACGAACCGTTCTGCGCGGGCAAACCTATCGGAGCCTGTGTTTGGGGGTGTGGACCGCATCCTATTCGTGGCCATGCTATAGCGGCAAGCGGCTAGGACGAAGCCACAAACTCTCGGCGCGGCGGCGAATTGCGGCGCCGGCTAGGCGCTTATGACGCGTTTCCTAAGCCGGCCCTGCGCACGAAAAGGTCGCGCCTTTTTCTTTCGGCCCGGCCTGCTGCGCCACTAAACCTAAGGAGACGGGGCCTCAGCCCTTCGACAGATTGTCGATCCGCTTCGTCAGATCGTCGAGCTGACGTTTCAGCTCGGCCACGTCGCCTTCGGTGGCGGCGACGGCGCCGCCCTCATGTTCTTCGAGCGACAGGCCGGTGGTCTTCGCCCCTTCCGGCGGCACGCCGAAGGGATTGAACATGGTGAGCGCCTGGCGAAACACCGCCATATTCTTGCGCGCCTGCTCCTCGAGCGACTGGAACGCCGCCCGCGTCGGCTCGGCGAAAGGACCCGCGCCGACGCCCAACGCCGAGGTGAACTGCTCGCGGAACTTCTGCTGCTCCTTCGTCAGCTTGTCGATCGAGAACTCCAGATAGCTCGGCACGAGCATCTGCATCGAGTCGCCGTAGAAACGGATAAGCTGGCGCAGGAAGGCGATGGGCAGCAGGCTCTGGCCCTCCTTGCCTTCCTGTTCGAAGATGATCTGGGTCAGGACCGGGCGGGTGATGTCGTCGCCGCTTTTCGCATCGCAAACAACGAAATCCTCGCCCCGTTTCACCATGGAGGCTAGGTCTTCAAGCGTCACATAGGTGCTTGTTCCCGTATCGTAGAGGCGGCGATTAGCGTATTTTTTGATGACAGTGGGTTTTTTTTCAGTCGCCATACGCCTGACCAGCTCCCCTCGCCGCACGCTTCGTCCGCCCAAAAAAAGTACCCGCCCTATCCGGACGATACGCGCAAATCGGCGCCTGCGGCAATATTTTCATGCCGGACGGCTTTCGCTCACGCCCAATTCCGTGCAAAACGAGCCGCGGCTCGCCGGACGCAGCCGCGAAAGGCTCAACAAATTCGTCCCCCTTGCCGGCTCAAGCGGCCGGGAAGCTGGACTATTCCGAGGAGATCGACATGACGACCGATATCGTGATCGTTTCCGCGGCGCGCACCGCCGTCGGATCGTTCAACGGAGCCTTTGGCGCGGTTCCGGCCCACGAGCTCGGCGCTGTCGCGATCAAGGCCGCCCTAGAGCGCGCCAATGTCCAGTCCGGCGAGGTCTGCGAGGTCATCCTCGGCCAGGTGCTCGACGCCGCCCAGGGCCAGAATCCAGCGCGCCAGGCGGCGATCAAGGCCGGGGTTCCCGACAGCTCCACGGCCTTCGGGGTCAATCAGGTCTGCGGCTCGGGCCTGCGCGCCGTCGCGCTGGCCGCCCAGCAGATTCAGGCGGGCGACGCGCAGATCGTCGTCGCCGGCGGTCAGGAGTCGATGTCGCTCTCGCCCCACGCCTCGCATCTGCGCGCCGGGACCAAGATGGGCGACGTGAAATTCACCGACACGATGATCGTCGACGGCCTCACCGACGCCTTCAACAACTATCACATGGGCGTCACGGCGGAGAACGTCGCCAAGCAGTGGCAGATCACGCGCGAGCAGCAGGACGAATTCGCGGTCAAGTCGCAAAACAAAGCGGAAGAAGCGCAGAAGGCCGGCAAGTTCAAGGACGAAATCGTCCCTTACACCGTCTCGACCAGGAAGGGCGACATCGTCGTCGAGTCCGACGAATACATCAAACATGGCGTGACGCTCGAAGGCGTGTCCAAACTGAAGCCCGCTTTCGCCAAGGACGGCACGGTGACGGCGGCGAACGCCTCGGGCCTCAACGACGGCGCGGCGGCGCTTGTCGTGATGAGCGCCGCCGAGGCGCAGAAGCGGGGATTGACGCCGCTCGCGCGCATCGCCTCCTGGGCGACGGCCGGCGTCGATCCGGCGGTGATGGGTTCGGGCCCGATTCCCGCCTCGCGCAAGGCGCTGGAAAAGGCGGGATGGAAGATTTCCGACCTCGATCTCATCGAGGCGAATGAAGCCTTCGCGGCGCAGGCGCTGGCCGTGAACAAAGACCTCGGCTGGGACCCTTCGATCGTGAACGTCAATGGCGGCGCCATCGCCATCGGCCATCCGATCGGCGCTTCCGGCGCGCGCATCCTGACGACGCTGCTCTATGAGCTCAATCGCCGCGGCGGCAAGAAGGGCCTCGCGACGCTGTGCATCGGCGGCGGCATGGGCATCGCGCTGACGGTGGAGCGGTAATCAGCGGCAGTCGGCAGTCGAGAATAGGCAGTCGGAGAGCGTCGCAACCCGACTGCCGCCTGCCTATCGCCGACTGCCCCTATAAGCGCTTATTCAATTCTGGAGGAGACCCCTTTAATGGCTAGAACGGCAGTTGTGACAGGCGGCACGCGCGGCATTGGCGAAGCGATTTCCAAGGCGCTGAAGGCGGCGGGCTATAATGTCGCGGCGACTTATGCGGGCAATGACGAAGCGGCCAATAAATTCAAGGCCGATACGGGCATTCCGGTCTATAAGTTCGACGTTTCGGATTATGAGGCGAGCGCGGCCGCCCTCGCGCAGATCGAAAAGGATTTGGGTCCCGTCGAAGTGCTGGTGAACAACGCCGGCATCACCAAGGACCGCCTCTTCCACAAGATGGAGCTCAAGGATTGGAACGCCGTCATCGGCACCAATCTCAATTCGCTCTTCAACGTCACGCGCCCAGTCATCAACGGCATGCGCGAGCGCGGCTTCGGCCGCATCATCGTCATCTCGTCGATCAATGGCCAGAAGGGCCAGGCGGGGCAGACGAACTACTCCGCTTCAAAGGCGGGCGACATCGGCTTTGTGAAGGCGCTGGCGCAGGAAAGCGCCTCCAAGGGCATCACCGTCAACGCCATCGCGCCGGGCTATATCGCCACCGAAATGGTGAAGGCCGTGCCGCAGGACGTGCTCGACAAGCACATCATCCCCTTCATCGCGGTCGGGCGTCTCGGCGAGCCGGAAGAGATCGCGCGCGCCGTCGTATTCCTCGCAGCGGATGACGCTGGCTTCATCACCGGCTCGACGCTGACGATCAACGGCGGTCAGTATCTGACCTGAGGACAAGGCCCGAAAAAGTGGCGGACTTTTTCGACCAGAACATGCCTCCGGCCTATTAATTTGGCGCGCTTTCTATCGAGCGGACCGTTCCGCCCGACCGGAAAGCGCGCTCGGCGCATGCCTTTTTCGGGCTGCAGACTTGGCCGGCCGGCATTGCGCCGGCCAATTTTCCGCCGCTAGGATAAAGGTCCATCCCGCGCCGAAGCGAGGCGACGATGAGCGTGAAGGACGACCCGCTTGCGCCGAAGCTGTTGCCACGCGAGATCCGCCTCGGCGAATTCGTCGCGTCTTCAGTGGGTCGCCAGCCTTCGTCCTTAAACCCCTGGCGGACTCCGGCAAATCCAGCGGCCAGATCGATCAAATACTTATTTCAGCGAGGCGGATATGTCGCGCTGATATTAAACGCCTGCTTTTTTGCTTTCCTCGCCTATTGGCTCCGCCACAATGTTGAATTTGCCGATCTGACGCTGCAGCTCAAGCAAATCCCCCTTCAGGGGATTCTGATCGCGATGACGATCAATCTCTTCGTCTTGCTCTTTTATGCGTCGCGCATTTCCACACTGCTCGGCGGCGGCTTGCTTTCGAGTCTTATGATCGCCACGATGGGATTCAGCTTTAACGCCTTGATGCCGTTCAGAGCCGGCGAAGGCGTCAAGATCTATTTTGGACATTCCTATTATGACTATTCTATCGGAGGCATGTCCGCCGCCGTTCTATTGGAGAAGCTGTACGATGCGACGGCGATCGTCGTTGTGTCCTTGGTGATTCTCGCGGCGTCCCATGCGAGCCTCGTCGAACCCCGCATCTTGATCGCGGCCGCTGCGGCCATTTTCCTTGTCTTTTGCGCCCTGCTTGTCCTGCGGCGGAAAGGCGCCCTTTGGACCCTTCCGGAGTCGCGCTTCGTCAAAGCGGCGCGCCTCGACGCGTTCTTCAAGCAGGCGGGGCTGTTGGTCGCCGGTCATAGCGCGGCGCGAACCGCCTTCATCACCGCCGCGATATGGACGACGAATGTTTGCCTCGTCTATGTCGTCTTCAAAACGCTGCTGCCCGAAATCGATGTCGACGTCGTCCACGCAATGACCATTTTGACGATCGGCGCGCTGGCGATCGCCGTTCCGTCCAGCCCCGCGGGCCTCGGGATTTTCGAGGCCGGCATCGTCGCCTATCTCGTCAACACTTATGGCGTTCAGAAGGAACGGGCGATTTCCGCGGCCCTGGCCTACCACTTCTCGATCACCGCGCCGCATACGCTGATTGTCGTCGGCTTTCTTGGAATGGCGCTGTTCCGATGGTTGAAGGAACGGGCAAGGCTCATGACGCCGAGCCGGTAGCGCCACGCGCGCATCCTTGTGCGCCCGCGCACGGAATGCGGGCGGCGCCTTTTCTATAACGCGCTCATCGAGACATCGAACATCGAGCGCAAGAAAATGAGCCCCCGCACTTCCAGGATCGCCCACATCGCTTTCGCCGCCGCCGTCATCGCCGCCGCTTCGGCGCCGCAGGTCGCCGCCGCCCGCGAATTCGTTCACTATCATTCCGAGCTTACCCCTGGCTCCATCGTCGTCAGCGAGCATGAGCGCAAGCTCTATCTCATCGTCGACCATGACGACGCCATCGCCTACAAGGTCGCGGTGCCGAAGGCCGGGAAGGAATGGACCGGCGTCGTGCAGGTCAACGCCAAATATGTCGCGCCCGACTGGACGCCGCCGGAGGACGTGAAGCACGACCATCCGGAACTGCCCGAGGTGATCCCGGGCGGCGCGCCGAACAATCCGATGGGCGCCCGCGCCATGACGCTCAGCGAAGGACAGGTCGCGATCCACGGCACGACCGACAAGATGCGCAAGTCGATCGGCTCCGCCGCCTCCTATGGCTGCATCCGCATGCTCAATGAGGACATCGTCGATCTTTACGATCGCGTCCCCGTCGGCGCCACCGTGGTGATGACGCCATAAAGCCCTTGCTTCAGCGCTTCTGTATCTCGTCGAAGACGCCGCCGTCGGCGAAGAATTTCTTCTGCGCCGCCGGCCATCCGCCGAACTGCTTATCGATGGTGACGAGTTTGATCTTGGCGAAGCGTTTAAGGTCTTCCTTCGAGGCGTATTGCGGGGAAGCCGGACGGTAGCCGAATTTGGCGATAAGCGCCTGCGTCTTCGGGCTGAACAGATAATCGAGATAGGCTTCGGCGAGCTTGCGCACGCCTTTGGCGTCCACATTCGCGTCGACGATCGAAACGGCCGGCTCGGCGAGGATCGAAATCGACGGCGTAACGATCTCGAATTTATCGGCGCCGAATTCTTGCAGGGTCAGGAACGCCTCGTTTTCCCATGTGATCAGCGCATCGCCGATGCCGCGCTGGGCGAAGGTCGTCGTCGAGCCGCGCGCGCCCGAATCGAGCACAGGGGCGTTGGCGTAGATCGCCTTGACGAATTCTTGCGTCTTGGCCTCGTCGCCGTTGAATTTGTCGAGGCCGTAAGCCCAGGCCGCAAGGAAATTCCATCGCGCGCCGCCGCCGGTCTTTGGATTAGGCGTCACCACCGCGACGCCGGGCTTTGCGAGATCGCTCCAATCGCGGATCCCCTTCGGATTTCCCTTTCGCACCAGCAGGACGATCGTCGAGGTATAGGGAGAAGAATTATTCGGCAGTCGCTTCTGCCAATCCGCGGGAATTTTCCCGCTCTTGGCGGCGATCTGGTCGATGTCGTTGGCCAGCGCCAATGTCACGACGTCGGCGGCCAGTCCTTCGATAACCGCCCTCGCCTGCGCGCCGGATCCACCATGCGAGGTTTTGATTTCGACGTCGCCCGCGCCGCGCGCCTTCCAGTCGGCCGCAAAGGCCTCATTCACCGCCTTATAAAGCTCCCGGGTGGGATCATAGGAGACGTTGAGCAGCGTCTCGACGGCGCAGGCCGGCGACAGAAATGAGCCGATAAGGAAAGCTCCCAACCACGCGACAGCGGATTTTTTTGGCATTTACGCTCTCTTAATTTAGTCTAGTGACTTAATGTACTTTCGGTGATTAACCCATCGGCCGCCGGAGAGCAATCGGCTCCAAAAGTTCGTCGCGGGGAGAGATTAATCTTCCGGCAGCGGAATGAATTCCGTTTCTCCCGGCACGGTCGGGAAACGCCCCTCCCGCCAGTCCTGCTTCGCCTGCTCGATCCGCTCCTTGCGCGAGGAGACGAGGTTCCACCACAGATAGCGGGGCTCTTCGATCGTCGCGCCGCCGAGCAGCATCAGCCGCGCGTCGGAAAGCGCCCGGATCGTGAGCCGCTCTTTGGGCCGGATGACGAGCAATTGCGGAATGTCGAAACTTTCGCCGCCGATCGCGATCGCCCCATCGACGAGATAGATCGCGCGCTCGTCGTAATCGGCGTCGAAGGGGGCGCTCGCGCCGGCGGAAAGACGCAGCTCCACATAGAACCAGTCCGATAATGTCGTCACCGACGACGACGCGCCGAAGACGGCGCCCGCGATGACGCGCGCGTAAACCCCATGGTCCTCCACCACCGGCAGTTCCTCGGCGCTGTAATGCTGAAAGCTTGGCGCCGTCTCTTCATGCGCGCGCGGCAACGCCACCCAGCTTTGCAGGCCGAGCATTTTCTGACCCGACGCGCGCGGCCCAGGCGGCGTGCGCTCGGAATGGACGATGCCGCGGCCCGCCGTCATCAGATTCATCGCGCCGGGCGCGATCTCCTGCACATTGCCGAGACCGTCGCGATGCAGGATGCGTCCGTCGAAAAGATAGGTGACGGTCGCAAGGCCGATATGCGGATGCGGGCGCACATCAATGCCCTGCCCCGGCGCGAATTGCGCCGGCCCAAGATGATCATAGAAGATAAAAGGCCCGACCATTTGGCGGCGCGCGCCCGGCAGCGCGCGGCGCACGGAAAAGCCGCCGAGATCGCGATCGCGCGGCGTGATGGCGAGTTCGACGAGCGAAGCGTTCAAGCCGGTTTGCGGCATGGACATGCGCGCGCCCTCCTCACCCCTCGCGTCAGCTCGGGGATAAGTAAGGCGCGCTTTTAGCCGATCAAGCGGCGCGGCCCTTGCGCTTCAGCACGAGGCAACCGCCGGAATTCGGCGTCGTTTTGATGGAGCAGCGCGGAGCGTCGCTCGGCTGATCGGTCGACGCTTGCGGCGCGGCCGTCGCCAGCGCCCCTGAGCCGCTCGCGCTCGAATAAAAGCTGAAGCACATGGCGAAAATCGCCGCGATCAGAAAAACGAACATGCGCATAATGATTGCTCCCCGATATTTTTTTCGGCGCCGGTCTTTTGCAAACCGCTCCTTTGCGCCTACGGGAACGCATCATAGGCCGCCATCTGCGGCGCGCTGTGCTGGCGCGCACAAGAGGCGCGCCGCCGTGCCTCCCCCGATTGACGGCGACGATAAAGGGGTATATACATCAATTTATGGCCGGACCGGATCCCATCGAAGTCAAAGCCTGCGCGCAGAACTGCGTCGCCGCCAATGTGCGCCGCGCAAGCCGGGCGATCACCCGGCACTACGGGCAGTTCATGGCGGCGACCGGTCTGGAGCCGACGCAATATTCGCTGCTCGTCGCCTGCTCTCTCACTGGGGGCGCCACGGTGAGCAAACTGGCGGAGGCTTTCGTGACGGATCGCAGCGCCCTCGCGCGAAACCTCGCGATTCTGGAGAAACGCGGCCTCGTCAAGGTGAAACAGGGCGAGGATCGCCGCACCCGCAAAGTGGCGCTTACGCCCTTTGGCGAGGCGACCCTCGCCAACGCCCTGCCGCATTGGAGGGAGGCGCAAAGCTCCGTCGAGGCCAAATTTGGCGCCGAACGTCTGCAAAAGCTTCTCTCCGAACTGAGAGCCTTGATGGCGGCGACGTCGCAAGGCTGAAGACAAAACGAAAGCGCCTGTCGCGCGCCTATAAAGGGGCATATGCAATGATTGCGATCGAACCCGCTTCCGAAACGCAATTCGACGCCAAGGCGCTGCGGGACATCGCCCTCGCCGCCGGCGCTGACGACGTCGGCTTCGTCTCGATCGACAATCCGGCGCTCGACGATCAGCGGCGCGACATTTTGGAGGCTTTCCCTTTCTCGCGCACATTGATCGCTTTCGTCATCCGCATGAGCCGCGACAATATCCGCAGCCCCGCGCGCTCCGTCGCCAATCTCGAATTCGATCAGGCCGCCGACGAGACCAACGACGTCGCGCGCAAGATCGCGCACGCGCTCGAAGGGCGTGGGTTACGCGCTGGCTATCCGTCGATGGGATTTCCGATGGAGGCCGTGCGATGGCCGGATAAAATGTGGGTGATCGCGCATAAGCCCGTCGCGGTCGCGGCGGGCCTCGGGCGCATGGGCATTCACCGCAACGTCATTCATCCCAAATTCGGCAATTTCATTTTGCTTGGAACCGTTGCGGTCGGTCTCGACATAGAGACGCGCGATCGGCCGCTCGACTTCAATCCGTGTCTCGAATGCAAGCTCTGCGTCGCCGCCTGCCCGACGGGCGCCATCGCCCCGGACGGCTATTTCGATTTCACCGCCTGCTACATCCATAATTATCGCGAATTTATGGGCGGCTTCGCCGATTGGGCGGAAACGCTCGCGGACGCCAAAAGCGCACGCACCTACCGCGAGAAGATCAGCGACGCCGAAACGGTGTCGATGTGGCAGAGCCTCGCCTTCGGCCCCAATTACAAGGCCGCCTATTGCATGGCGGTCTGTCCCGCGGGCTCCGATGTGATCGGGGCCTATCAGGCGGATAAAAGGCGATATCTCAAGGAGATCGTCGATCCTTTGCAGAGGAAGGCGGAAACGATCTATGTCACGGCGGGTTCGGACGCCGAGGATTATGTCGCGCGGCGCTTTCCGGGAAAGAGCTTGAAACGCGTCAATTCGACGACTCGGCCAACGACGATCGACGGCTTTCTTTCTAGTCTGCGGCTCGCCTTTCAGCGGGGAAAATCAGCCGGCCTTAACGCCGTCTATCATTTTAACTTCACCGGCGCGCAGAAACGCGCCGCGACGATCGTCATCGCGGACAGGCGCATTCGCGTCGAGCAAGGTCTCGTCGGCGCGCCAAGCCTGACGGTGACGGCCGACGCCGAAACATGGCTGCGTTTCGTCGGCAAGGAAACGAGCCTCGCCTCGGCGCTGCTGCGCCTTAAAATCAGGCTGCGCGGCGACCCAAGGCTATTCCTCGCCTTTGGACGTTGCTTTCCTGCTTAATTTAACCTCCGTTCGCTCGCGCCGAATGCGCCGTGACGATCTCGCGCGCCTGTTTGCCGACGACTTCGGCGAGATGGTCGAAGCGCGCCTGATAGAAGCCCGCGCCCGCCGTCGCCGAGCGCAGTTCGACGATGAGATTGTCCATCTCCGCTTCCGGGATGAGCGTCTCCAGCCTGTCCCAACCCTCCCAGCCGTCGCGCGGGCCAAAGCCCATGATCTGGCCGCGCCGCGCCGAGACGATGCCGGTCGCGCGCGACATGGCGTCGCTCGGCACGAAAATATCGACCGCGAGCACCGGCTCCAGGAGGATCGGCTCGGCTTTCTCCAGCGCCTCGCTCATGCCGATGCGCGCCGCCGTGCGAAAGGCCATGTCGGAGGAATCGACCGTATGATAGGAGCCGTCGGTCAGCACCGCCTCGACGTCGACGACCGGAAAGCCCAGCGGCCCATGCGCCAGCGCGTCCTGGCAGCCCGCCTCGACCGAGGAGAAATATTGCTTGGGCACCGCGCCGCCATGCACGCGCTCGCTGAAGGCGAAGCCTTCGCCGCGCGAACGCGGCGCGATCTCCAGCACGACATCGCCGAACTGGCCGTGGCCGCCCGACTGTTTCTTGTGGCGCCCGCGCACGGTGACCTTGTGGCGGATCGTCTCACGATAGGCGACCGTGGGCTTCGATTGTTCGACCGCGACATTGAAGCGCGAAGCGAGACGCTCGAGCGCGACGCGCAGATGCATCTCGCCCTGTCCGAACAGCTTGATCTGCGAGAGCTCCTGATCATGCACGAAGACGAGCGAAGGATCTTCTTCGACGAGCTTCGCCATGGCGGCGGCGAGCCGCATTTCATCCTTGCGGTCCTTCACGGTCAGCGCCAGCGCATGCACTGGATCTGGAACCGCCGCTCCCTTATGCGCAAGCTCCGCCGCAGCGGCTTTGGCGTTCGCCACGATATTGTCGCCGGTCTGCGCATGGTCGAGCCGCCCGAACGCGACGACGTCGCCCGCTTTCGCTTCGGTCGCCTTGACGATCGAAGCGCCGAGCAGCCGCGACAGGCCGGAAATGCGATCCTCGCCATGGCGCGAAATCGCCGTCTCGCCGTCGGCGAAAACGCCGCGCAGCACCCGCGCGAGCGACAGCTTGCCGCTGTGCGGCGTGTGGATGGTGCGGATGACGCGCGCCAGCGCGGGCCCGCTTTCGTCGACGCCAAGCCTCGCGCGCGCCGCTTCGATCCCGGGCGCTTCATGGCGCAGCGCCTTGAGGAGCCGCGTCACGCCCGCGCCCTTTTCGGCGGAGCCGATAAATAGCGGAACGACGAGCCCCGCGCGCAGCTCCTTGGTGAGATCGTCGAAGACCTGATCGCGCGGCGGCTCGATGTCCGAGATCAACTCCTCCATCAGCGCGTCGTCGTAATCGGCGAGGCGCTCCAGCATGGAATAGCGCGCCTCCTTCTCGGTCGTTGTGTCGCCCTGGGGAATGTCGACGACCTCCGACGGCGCATGCTCGCGATAGACATAGGCGCGCTCCAGCGCGAGGTCGATGAAGCCGACCGCGACGCCATTGCTCCAGATCGGTATCTGGCGCAGGAGAAGCGGCGTGTGCGATGCGGGCTGCAGCAGTCCCAGCGCGTCGCGCACGTCGATCGTCGCGGCGTCGATCTTGTTCAAGAAAATGAAATGCGGCAGCCTCAATTCTTCGAGCTGGCGCAAAACGAGCTGCAGCGCGGGAAGCTTGCGGGCGTCGGCCTCGCAGACGACGATCACGGCGTCGACGACGGGGAGAATATTGCGCGCCTCATGGGCGAATTCGACCGAGCCCGGCAGATCGATGAACGTATAGCGGTCGCCCATATAATCGAGCGTCGCGACATTGGGCTCGACGCTCATGCGATGCGCGCGCGCCTCCGCGCTGGCGTCGCCGACATTTGTCCCCGCGGCGACGGCGCCCTGGCGCGGGATCACCCCGGCATGCGCCAAGATGGCCTCGAGAAGGGTGGTTTTGCCGCATTGAAAAGGGCCCGCCAGCGCGATCAGCCGGGGGCCCTGGGCTCTCGTTTCGTGAGATTGCGCGCCTTGGGAAATAGCTTGTCCCATCGCTCCCTCCATTCTTTGTCGGAGCCTGGTTGATCCGGCCCCGTTGCATTATGCTTCCACCATGCGGGCTTGAGCGCAAGACGCCGCCGCTTAAGCGTAAGCGCGGCGCTTCCAGAGTTGGGCAAAGCAGGTTAGAAGCGCGGACCGACACGCCACGGAGTCCCCATGCGCCCCAGCAAACGCGCGCCCGACGAGATGCGCCCTGTGAGTTTCGAGCGGGGCGTCGCCCGCTACGCCGAGGGCTCCTGCCTCGTGAAGTTCGGCAATACGCAGGTGCTCTGCGCGGCCTCGCTCGAAGACAAGCCGCCATCGTGGCTGCGCGGCCAGGGCCGCGGCTGGGTGACGGCGGAATATTCCATGCTGCCCCGCGCCACGCACACGCGCACGCGGCGCGAAGCGGCCGCGGGCCGGCTCTCCGGCCGCACGCAGGAGATCCAGCGCCTCATCGGGCGCTCCCTGCGCGCCGTCACCAATCTCTCCGCGCTCGGCGAGCGCCAGATCGTCATCGACTGCGACGTGATCCAGGCGGACGGCGGCACGCGCACCGCCTCGATCACCGGCGCCTGGCTCGCGCTCCACGACTGTTTCGACTGGATGCGGTCGCGCTCCATCGTCAAGGAAAGCCCGCTGCGCGATCACGTCGCGGCCGTCTCCTGCGGCATTTTCAACGCCACGCCGGTGATCGACCTCGATTATGCGGAGGATTCGACGGCGGAGACGGACGCCAATTTCGTCATCACCGGCTCGGGCGGTCTTGTCGAAATTCAGGCGACCGCCGAAGTCACGGTGTTCTCCAATGAGGAGCTTGCCGCCATGCTGGCGCTGGCGCAAAAAGGCGTCGCCGATCTCGTCGCTCTGCAAAAAGCGGCGCTGGCGTAACAGCGCATCCGCTTCAACCCTTTACGCCGCGGACGGCGGATTGATCGGAACGGGATCCGTCTCCAAAAGCGCATAAAGCAGATGGTCGCGCCACTGCCCGTTGATGTTGAGATAAGAGCGCGCATAACCCTCCTGCTTGAACCCGACGCGCTCCAGCAATCTTTTGGAGGGTTCGTTGTTCGGCAGGCAGGCCGCCTCGATGCGATGGAAGCCGCGCTTCTCGAAGGCGTAGGCGCAGGCCGCGCGCACGGCGCGGGTCATATAGCCCTTGCCGGCGTAAGGCTCGCCCATCCAATAGCCGAGCGTCGCCGCTTGCGACACGCCGCGCCGCACATGGCCGAAGGAAAGGCCGCCGATCAGCACGCCGTCTTCCTCGCGGAAGATGAAAAAGGAATAGGCTTCGTCGCGCGCCATCTCCTCGGCGTGACGGCGGACGCGATAGCGAAAGCTGGCGCGCGTCAGATCGTCGATCGGCCATAGAGGCTCCCAGGGCGTGAGGAAAGAACGGCTTTTCTCGCGCACCTCCGCCCATTCGGCGTAATCGCGCATTTCCGACGCGCGCAGATAGACGCCTTCGCCTCGGATCGGCAAATCGCGACGCCCGATTACGCTGAAAATCGCCATCTTCGACCTTGCGACCCCTTCTCAGTTTCTTGCCGCGCGCGCCCGCTCAGCAATAAAGGCGGCGATTTGCGCGTCGTTATTTTCAAGAATCGTGAATCGCTCCGGCGCGTCAAGTTGCGCCGCAATATTTTCGGGCAGTTTCGCCCGCAATCCAATGGCGCGCTCGATGGCGTCCGGAAATTTCGCGGGATGCGCGGTCGAGAGCGCGACGACGGGCGTCGCGGGGTCTCGCGCGAGCCGCCCGCGCGCCGCGCGCACGCCGGTCGCCGTATGCGGATCGAGCACATAGCCCGCTTCGCGATAGGTCCGCGCGATCTCCTCCGTCGTTTCGGCCTCGCCCACGGCCTGGCCCTCGAATTCCGCACGAATCGCCGCGAGCGCGGGAGCGGGAATCTCGAAGGCGCCCGATTGGTCGAGCGAAGCGAAGGCCGCGCGGACGACCGCCGGATCGCGCGCGCAGGCGTCGAACAGCAGCCGCTCGAAATTCGAGGAGAGCTGAATATCCATCGAAGGCGACTGCGTCGGCGTCACGCCGCGCGGCTCATAGCGTCCGCTCGCCAACGCGCGCGCGAGAATGTCGTTGGCGTTGGTCGCGACGATCAACCGCTCGACCGGCAGCCCCATATGTTTCGCGACATAGCCCGCAAGCACGTCGCCGAAATTGCCCGTCGGCACCGCGAAGGAAATATGGCGATGGGGCGCGCCGAGCGCGACGGCGCTCGTGAAATAGTAAACGGTCTGCGCGACGACGCGCGCCCAATTGATCGAATTGACGCCGGCGAGCCCGACGCGCGAGCGAAAATCAGCGGCGCGAAAGAGGCGCTTCAAGATCGCCTGCGCATCGTCGAAGGAGCCCTGCAGCGCGATGGTGTGAACATTTTCATCCGCGACCGTCGTCATCTGCCGGCGCTGCACGTCGGAGACGCGGCCATGCGGAAAAAGAATGAACACGTCGACGCGATCGAGCCCCTTGAAGGCTTCGATCGCCGCCGCGCCCGTATCGCCCGATGTGGCGCCGACGATGGTCGCGCGCAAATTCCGCTTTTCGAGCACATGATTCATCATGCGCCCGAGGAGCTGCATGGCGAGGTCCTTGAAGGCCAGCGTCGGGCCGTGGAAGAGCTCCAGCACGAAGAGATTGTCGGCGATCTGAACGAGCGGCGCGATGGCGCGATGGCGGAAAGCGGCATAGGCGGCCTCCGTCTCTTCGCGCAAAATCTCAAGCGGGAAACTGTCGCTCAAATAGGGCGCGATGAGCCGCGCCGCCGCTTCGGCGTAAGGCAGGCCGGCAAGCGCCGCTATGTCGCTCGGGGCGATATGCGGATAGGCGAGCGGGGCGTAGAGCCCGCCGTCGGCGGCGAGCCCCGCCAGCAGCACCTCGTCGAAACCAAGCTGCGCGGCCTCGCCGCGCGTCGAAAGATAGCGCAACCGTCGATCCATCCCTGCTGCGGAAAATGCGTCGCGCAAGGCGCGCATGTCAGCGCCTCTTTTCATAGCATATCGGGCCGCGCCGCAAGCGCGGCGTCATGACGTTTGGAAAATGGGCCTTCGCATCTTTCAAGACGGCCCTTGGCGTTCGTCGTCGTGGAGACCGTCTTCTTGGGCGCAAACAAGGCCCCTCATCCTGAGGAGGCCTCGAAGAGGCCGTCTCGAAGGACGAGGGGCCGATACCGCTATCGCATGCTCAGATGACGCCGCAGTCCTCGTGCTTCGAGACGCCGCCTTCGGCGGCTCCTCAGCATGAGGACTGCTGGTTGCGGCTTCAATGGCATTTGATGCGGCCAGCGCCCGTCATTTTGAACGACCCAGCGCGCCGCCCGCGTAAAGCGCGAAGATGACGAGGAGCGACAGCGCGAGGCCGAACCAGGTGATCGCATAGGAGAGATGATTATTGACGATGGAAGGCGCGCCTTGCGGAATCGGGCGCAGGCCGTCGCCCGCCAGCGGCGCGAGCAGCGAAAGCGTGAAGGGCGCCGCCGCCGTCTGCCCCAGCGCGGCGGCGATCGCCGCCGGATCGCGCGTGTAAAAAACGCCTTTTTTTGGTTCGTCGGCGGGGGTGAAGAAATTACGGCCTTGCGGCGCGCGCATCAGCGCCTCGAACGCCAGCTCGCCGGAAGGCGCGGCGCGCAGCGACGCGTCGGCCGCCTGCGATCCCGGCAGAAAGCCGCGATCGACGAGCACGACGCCGCCCTGCGCGAGCGCGAATGGCGTCAGCGCCAGATAGCCCGGCTCCCGGCTCGCGCCCTCGGGCGGCGGCGCGAAGATCAGCGCGTCGCGCCCCGCGACAAAGCGGCCGGTCGCCCGCACCCGTTTGAAATCGTAATTCTCGGGCCGCAAAGCGGGCCATTCGTCCTGGGGCGGAATCGCCTGCGCGGCTTCGCTCGCGCGTTGTTCGATCCGCGCAATCAACGCCTCTTTCTCATCGAGGCGGCGAAGCTGCCAGACTCCCAGCCCGACGAGCAGGGCGAAAGCGAGCGCGGCGGCGACCGCCGGCCACAGCAGCGCGCGCGCGGCGGCTCTCACGATTTATGCCGGCTTTCCTCGGCCTTGTTGAAATATTGAAGCGCGATCAAAAGCCCCTTCATCGGCCGCAGCAAGGCCAGGCAAAGGAAGGCCGACAAGGGCAGTAGAATCGCCGCATGCACCCAATAGGGCGGCTTATGAACGATCTCGATATAGGCCATCACGCCGATGGCGATGAAGCCGACGATGGTCATGACGAAGATCGCGGGACCGTCGCCCGCGTCGGCGAAGGAGAAATCCAGGCCGCAGACTTCGCATTTGGGCGACACGGCGAGCAGACCCTTGATCATATGGCCTTTGCTACAGGCCGGGCATCTGCCGAGCAGGCCGTCGATATAGAGACGCGGCGGCGGATAGACGTGCTCTTCGGACATTTCACGCGCTCCAACGAAAACGGTCACGGACGCGCCGTGACCGTCGCTTGTTCGCTCAGGGGAAGAATAGCCTATTCCATCGCCCCGCCCCAGTTGCCCCACACATAAATGCAGGCGAACAGGAACAGCCAGACCACGTCGACGAAGTGCCAGTACCACGCCGCGAATTCGAAGCCGAGATGATGATCCGGCGTGAAATGGCCCTTAAAGACGCGAATGAGGCAGACGATCAGGAAGATGGTGCCGACGATCACATGGAAGCCGTGGAATCCGGTCGCCATGAAGAAGGTCGAACCATAATTCGTCGCCGCCGGCTTCGCCGGGTCGAAGGAGAAGGCGAAGGGCGCATGAACATATTCATAGCCCTGAATCATGGTGAAGAGCAGGCCGAGCCCGATCGTCGCGAAGAGCCCTTTCTTCACCGTCTCGCGGTCGCCATGCAGCAGGCCGTGATGCGCCCAGGTGAGCGTCGCGCCGGAGCTGAGCAGGATGAGGGTGTTGAGAAGCGGCAGCTTCCATGGGCTCAGCACTTCGACGCCTTTCGGCGGCCAGACGCCCTGGAACAATTCCGTGCGAATCACCTGCGCCGCGTCGTCCGGGAAAATCGACGAATTGAAGAACGCCCAGAACCAGGCGACGAAGAACATGACCTCCGAGAAGATGAAGAGGATCATGCCGTAACGGTGATGCAGCTGCACGACGGGCGTGTGGTAGCCGACCGTCGCCTCCTTGATGACGTCGCTCCACCATGCGTACATGACAAAGAGGACGCCGAAGAGGCCCGTGAAGAACAGCACGCCGCCATAGGTAAAGCCGGCGATCGGCGCGCCCTTGTGTTGGGCGAGCCACAGAACGGCGCCCGTGGCCGTGAGGAGCGCCGAGGTCGCGCCCACGAGCGGCCACGGACTCGGATCGACCAGATGATAGTCGTGTTCGGGTTTTGCGTGTCCGTCCGCCATTTTGTTCTTCCTCGTCATCGGCCGGCTGTCGCGGCCTCACTCCTAATTGCCGGCGCGGGCTTGCCCGCGCCATCCCTCTCAAGTCTTCGGCTTCGCCGCCGCCTCGCTCGTCTTGGAGTCAGTCGGCGTCTTCGTGGCGAAGAACGAATAGGAAAGCGTGATCTCCTCGACGCGGCGCATCCCGGCTTCCCGTTCAAGCGCCGGATCGAGATAGAAGACCACGGGCCACTCCGCGGCCTCATGCGGTCCGAGCCGCTGCTCTTCGAAGCAGAAGCAGGCGATCTTGACGAAGAAGGCGCCGGCCTGGCCCGGATTGACGTTATAGGCCGCCTGCCCGCTGGTCTCGCGGTCGGAGAGATTGACGACCTTGTAATAGACGGTCGTCGGCTCGCCGGTTCTTACCGCGATTTTGGCGACCTCCGGCTCGAAGCGCCAGGGGAGATCGCGGGCGACATTGGCGTCGAAACGCACGGAGAGCGTGCGCGCGCCCTGCTCCGTCGGCGCGCCGCCGAGATTCGTCTGCGGCGTGCCGCCGAAACCGGTGGCGGCGCAGAACGCGCGATAGAGCGGAACGGACGCGAAGGTCAAAGCGAGCATTCCCGCCGCGCCGAGCGCGAGCGCCGTGGCGATCATATAGGGACGACGGCCGGTGCGGGGCGCGGACATGGCGTCAGATCGTCCTATTGAGGATGGCGCCGCCGAACTTCACGACGGTGACCGCATAGAAAAGAATGACGAGCAGACCGATCGTCACGCCGATCGCGACATTGCGCGCGCGGCGGCTGCTTTGCTGCTCCGCCGTCAGCACGACGCCTTTCGCGGTCTTGGCGCTTCCGCCGGCCTGCGTTCTTCGCGCCGCTTCGTTCATCTTCGTCGCCATCGCTCCCTCGCCTAAATCAGCGCGAAGAAATGCGCCGTCCGTTCGACGACGATGACCAGAAACAACAGGAAGAGATAGACGATCGAGAAGAAGAACATCCGCCGCGCGGCGCGTTGCGCCGCGTCGCCGTCGCGCTTGCGGAAGACCGCCACGGCCAAGGCGACAAGCGCCAGCCCGCAGCCGATGGAGACGACGCCATAGGCGGCCGAAGCGAAGCCGAGCGCCCAAGGCGCGACGCCGAGCGGGGCCAAGACCAGCGAATAGAGCAATATTTCGAGGCGGGTGCGGCCCGCGCCGGCGACATTGGGCAGCATCGGCACGCCAGCCCGCGCATAGTCGTCGCTCTTCAGCAGCGCGAGCGACCAGAAATGCGGCGGCGTCCAGACGAAGATGATCGCAAAGAGAATGGCGCTGGCGAAACTGACTTCGCCCGTCGCGGCGGCGAAGCCGACCATCGGCGGCAGCGCGCCGGCGGCGCCGCCGATGACGATGTTGAGCGGCGTCGAGCGCTTGAGCCACATCGTATAGATCACGATGTAGAAGAAGATGGTGAAGGCGAGCAGCGCGGCCGCGAACCAGTTCGCCGCATAGCCGAGGGTGAACACAGAGAGCGTCGCCAGCACCAGGCCGAAGGCGAGCGCGGCCTCGGCGTCGAGCCGCCCCGCGGGGATCGGCCGCTTGCGCGTGCGCGTCATCACGGCGTCGAGATCGGCGTCATACCACATGTTGAGCGCGCCCGAGGCGCCGGCGCCCGCCGCGATCGCGAGCAGCGACGCGAAAGCGATGAGCGGATGCGGAAAGGCCGGCGCGAGCAGCAGGCCGGCGAGCGCCGTGAAGATGACGAGCGACATCACGCGGGGCTTGAGCAGCGCGAAATAGTCGGACGGCGCCGCGACCGAAATGCGCGGAGCCTGATCGTCGTCCAGATAGGATGCGTCGCTCATGACCCTTGGCTCATTCATTCTGGCCGCGAGACGCGAGACCTAAGATCGCCCCCCGCGGCTTTCCCGCCGGCGCGCATTTCCGCGCCGGCGTCTTTATTGCGTCAGTGATGCGGCTCGGTGATGCGCGGCAGCACTTCGAACTGATGGAAAGGCGGCGGCGAGGGCAAGGTCCATTCCAGCGTCGTCGCGCCGACGCCCCAGGGATTGGCGCCCGCCTGCCGCTTCTTCGCATAGGCTTCGACGATCGCGTAAAGCCAGACGATGATCGACAGCGAGACGAAGATCATGCCGGAGGACGACACCAGATTCCACAGCGCATAGGCGTCGGGATAGTCGATGTAGCGGCGCGGCATGCCGGCGAGCCCGAGGAAGTGCTGCGGGAAGAACACCAGATTGACGCCGATGAACATCAGCCAGAAATTGGCCTTCGCCAGAGTCTCCGAATACATGTAGCCCGTCATTTTCGGGAACCAGTAATAGAATCCCGCGTAAAGGGCGAAGACGGCGCCAAGCGACAGCGTGTAGTGGAAATGCGCGACGACGTAGTAGCCCTCGTGGAACTGCCGGTCGACGCCAGCGTTCGCCAGCACGACGCCGGTGATGCCGCCCATGGTGAAGACGAAGATGAAGCCGATCGTCCAGATCATCGGCGCGCGGAAGGAGATCGAGCCGCCCCACATCGTCGCGATCCAGGAGAAGATCTTGATGCCGGTCGGCACCGCGATCACCATGGTCGCGAGCATGAAGTAACGCTGAGCGTTGAGCGACATGCCCACCGTATACATGTGATGCGCCCAGACGATGCTGCCGAGCACGCCGATCGAGACCATGGCGTAGACCATGCCGAGATAGCCGAACACCGGCTTCTTCGAAAAGGTCGCGACGATCTGGCTGATGATGCCGAAGCCCGGAAGGATGATGATGTAGACTTCCGGATGGCCGAAGAACCACAGGAGATGCTGGAACAGCAGCGGATCGCCGCCGCCGGCCGGATCATAGAACATCGTGCCGAAGTTGCGGTCGGTGAGCAGCATGGTGACGCAGCCCGCGAGCACCGGCAGGACCATCACCAGCAAGAAGGCCGTGACCAGAATCGACCAGACGAACAGCGGCATCTTGTGCAGCGTCATGCCCGGCGCGCGCATGTTGAAGATCGTCGTGATGAAGTTGATCGCGCCGAGAATCGACGAGGCGCCGGCAAGGTGCAGCGCGAGGATCACGAAATCCATCGCCGGGCCGGGCGAGCCCGTATTGGAGGACAGGGGCGGGTAGAAGGTCCAGCCGCCGCCAAATCCCCTCATGCCCGGCGCGCCTTCGGCGAACATGGAGAAGACGGCGAGCACGAGCGCCGCGACGAGCAGCCAGAACGAGATGTTGTTGAGCCGCGGAAACGCCATGTCCGGCGCGCCGATCATGATCGGCACGAACCAGTTGCCGAAGCCGCCGATCAGGATGGGCATGGCCATGAAGAAGATCATGAGCACGCCGTGCACGGTGATGAAGACGTTGTAGAGATTCTTGCCGGCGTCGAGCGCCATCGCCGGATCGGCGCCCTGAAGCGTCTCGGCGAGCCAGGGAAAGATCTGCACGCCCGGATAAGCCAGTTCAAGCCGCATCCCGAGCGACAGCAGGAAGGCGATAATGCCGCTGATCGCGCCGAGGATGATGTAGAGCGTGCCGATGTCCTTGTGATTGGTGGAGAAGAGAAAGCGGCGAAACCCTCTCGGAAGATCGTGCGCTCCAGCCGTCGTCGAACTCGCCATCGTCATGTTCCTTAGAAAGACTGTTATGTTCCGTTGCGTCTCTTCAGCGGCTTTCGGCGGCGACTCGCATGCGCGAATCGGCGCCGGCGAATTTCTGCTTCGCTTCGGCGAGCCATGCATCGTATTTCTCACGGCTCACCGCGCGAATCACGATCGGCATGTAGGCGTGGTCCTTGCCGCAGATGAAATAGCACTGGCCGTAGTAGACGCCTTCCTTCTCCACCTTGAACCAGGTCTGGTTCAGGCGCCCGGGAATCGCATCCATGCGCACGCCGAAAGAGGGAATGCCGAAAGCGTGAATGACGTCGTTCGAGGTGATATGGACCGCCACGACCTCGTTCACCGGCACGACGGCCTCATTGTCCACCGTCAGCAGACGAAGCTCGCCGGGCGCCAGATCGGACTCGGGCTTCAGCATCTGATCGAAGCTGAAGCCGCCGCCCTGATCCTGCGGATAGGCGTAGGACCAATACCACTGATTGCCGGTGACCTTGAGAGTGACGCTGGCCTCCGGCACCACCACCTGATTCGACAACAGGCGGAGCGAAGGCACGGAAATGAACAGCAGGATCAGAACGGGGATGAGCGTCCAGATGATCTCGAGCGGCGTATTGTGCGTCAGCTTGGAGGGGATCGGATTGACCTGCTCGTTGAAGCGATAGCAAACGTAAACCAGGAGGCCGAGCACGAAGAGAGCGATAAAGGAAATGACCGGCATCAATATGAGATTGTAAAACTGCTGGGTTTCATCTCCAACGGGCGTCGCCATATTCGGAAGCCCGAGCCCGCCCGGCGTCGGTCGCCCTATCTCCTGTGCGAAGGCGAAACCGGCCCAAAGAATCGCCGGTATCGCGACTGCGGCGACGCGTACGCCGCAGGCCCGCATCTGTCGTTTGCCGATAACCATGAAAGTCGCCTTTCGCACCTTAAGCAGCCAGTCTTGTTCTCTTTGTGATTTCCGCGCGCCGCCCGCCCAAAAGCCGCCCCGCTCGGTAGTCGGCAGTTTCAATCACAAACCGCCGGTTCGCGCAATTGTTGCAACTCCAAATTCTCCTGACAAATCGTCGCGGCCGATGGGATTTGGCGGGGATATGGCGGCTGCGGCGCCGAACTTGACAGTTCAGTCTCATTTGCTAGCAACAATCGAGCCGAGCGGCGCATCGTCGCCGCCCCTTTTGCTCTTCTCGATCATGCGGTATCGGAGCGGCGCGATCTGCGTCCTGCTGGAGCGAAGATGAAACCGTTGCACCCCGAGAACCCCCTGGATTTGTTGCGACAACAGCTCGTCGTCGCCGCTTTCGCGCTCGCCGTCGCGACGACGCCCTCGACGGCGCAGGCGCAAGGCGCGGTCAAATCGAAATTTGGCGATTGGGAAATGCGTTGCGAGACGCCGGCCGGCGCGGCGAGCGAGCAATGCGCGCTCGTCCAAAGCGTCGTCGCCGATGACAAGACCAACATTCATCTCGTCGTCATCGTCTTGAAAACAAGCGACGGCAAAAGCCGGCTGCTGCGCGTCATCGCGCCGCTCGGCGTGTTGCTGCCGAATGGGCTCGGCCTCAAGATCGACCAGACCGACATCGGCCGCGCCGGCTTCGTCAAATGTCTGCCGACCGGCTGCATCGCGGAGGTCGTGATGGACGACAAGCTCATCGACCAGTTGAGAAGCGGCAAGACCGCGACCTTCATCATCCATCAGGTTCCCGAGGAAGGCGTCGGACTGCCGCTGACCTTGCAAGGGTTCAAAGAAGGATTCGCGAAACTGCCATGACAGACGCTAGCGCCTCCCCGCAGATGAGCCATCGTTTGACGAATCGCAGCAGGGCGCTGCGATTCGCATTCGCCGCGGCGGCCCTGTGGCCGATCGCCGCCGCCGACGCTTTCGAACTGCCGAAAATCGGCGTTCCCAGTCTCTTTGGCGGCAAGGAAGGCGCGCCGCCGCCGCCTGGCGCGACGCCCGACTGTCCCGAAGTGTTTCTCGAGCCCGGCGCGGCGATGATGCGGGCGCCCGCGGACGCCGACAGCGCCAATGTGCGTTACCAGCTTTCCATCAACTCGACCGCGCGCGAATGCATCATCGACGGCGACAAACTGACGATCAAGGTCGGCGTCGAAGGCTCCGCCGTGCTCGGCGCGGCCGGACAGCCCGGCGCCTATGGCGCCAATCTGCGCATCGCCTTTCGCCGGCAGAAGGACGATTCGATCGTTTCGGAAAAAACCTATCGCGTCGCCGCCTCAATTCCCGCCGGCGGGACGCGCGACGAATTTCGCATCGTCGCCGATCCCGTGACCCTGCCGGTCATGAGTCTCAAAGCGCAGGAGGATTACGAAATTCTCGTGGGCTTCACGCAGGGCGGCGGCGTCGAAAAGCCGGCATCCGCGAAACAGCGCAAGCGCTGAAAGAACGCCAAGGAAGCGCCGCTCGCGGCTGGAGCAGAACCGAAAAAGTCGACAGACTTTTTCGGTCCAAACTTGCTCCAGCTTATTTAAATGGGCGCGATTTCCTGTCGATCGGAAGATCTCGTCTGATCGGAACGCGCGTTAATGCGCGAGCGACTTCACCTCATTGATGCCGGCGGCGACGAAATCCTTCGCGCCATCGACGCCCTTCACGAGCGCGCGCTCGGCGATCTTCACCGCCGCGTCGGCCGCCGCGGCGCGCACTTCGGCGGAAGCCTGCGCTTCGGCCTGAGCGATCTTCTGCTCGACCTGCTTGACGCTGCGCGCCAGGAAGTCGCCGAGCCGCTTGCGGCCTTCGGCCGCGATCAGCTCCGCCTCGTCTTTCGCCTGCGCGACAATGGCCTTGGCCTCGGCTTCCGCTGCGACGCGCTTCTGCTCGAAGGAGGCGAGCAGCTCCTCGGCTTCATGGCGCAAGCGCTCGGCTTCCGCGAGTTCGCCCTTGATGCGATTGATGCGGGCGTCGATCAGGGCGACGAATTTCGAATGCGCGCCAACCCAGAGCAGCACGAGGACGAAGATCGCAAAACCGATTGCGACGAAGAATTCCGCGTCGAAATGCATGGCGCTTGTCTCCTCAGTTCGACGACGTCTGATGCTCGGCGAGCGCCGATTTGGCGAGTTTCACGCCGGCGAGCTTCTCGATGATCGAAGCGGCCGCGTCGACGGCGATCTCCTGCACATTGGCGAGCGCCTGAGTCTTGGCGGAAGCGATCCGTTCCTCGGACGCGCGGATTTTCTCCGCGGCCTCGGCCTCGGCGCGCGCGCGCTGATCGGCGGTCTCCTTGGCGATTTTCTGTTGCGCGTCCCGGCCGATCGCCTGCGCCTCCTCGCGGCGCAAACGCAGATTTTCGTCATTCGCCGCAGCGGCGGTCTGCGCCTTCGCCTGCAGTTCGCGCGCGGCGCCGAGATCGGAGGAGATCTTCGTTTCGCGATTTTCGAGAATGGAGCCGACGCGCGGCAAGGCGACGCGCGACATCAGCACGTAAAGCAGGCCGAATATCAGGAAAAGCCAGAAAAGCTGCGGCGCGAAATTCTCGCTCTCGAAAGGGGGGAAGCCGCCTGCGTGATGGGTTTCCCCGGCGTCGACCGACGCATGCGTTTCCTGCTCGCTCTCGGCGGCATGGGCGGAAGAGATGATCGCCACGGACATGATCCTAGCCTCGCATGATCGTCGCGCGCCTTGCGCGCCACGATGCGCTTTCTTGCAAAAGACGAAAGGCGCCCGACCGGGAGGGCCGGGCGCCGAAGGTCACTGCTTCAGGAAGAGCAGAATCGCGATCAGAAAGGCGAAAATGCCCAAACCTTCCGCGAGCGCCGCGCCGATGATGGCGTTGGTGAACTGGCTCGCCGCCGCGGACGGATTGCGCAGCGCGCCATTGACGAAATTGCCGAAGATGATGCCGACGCCAATCGCCGCCGCGCCGGTGCCGATCGCCGCGAGGCCCGCACCGACAAGTTGCATTTCTGACATGTTATTCTCCTGCTGAATGGGGCGACGTTTATTGTTGGATGTTTATCAGTGGCCCGGGTGAATTGCGTCATTGAGATAGACGCATGTGAGAACGCTGAAGACGAAGGCCTGCAGACAGGCGACCAGCAGCTCCAGCGCATAAAGCGCGACAATCGCGGCGAGCGGAACGGGCGCGAGCGCCGCCCAGGCGCCGGCGCCAAGCAGCATCATCACGAAGCCGCCGAAGACCGCGAGGGTGATATGCCCCGCGAGAATATTGGCGAAGAGACGCACCGAAAGCGAAATCGGCCGCGACAGGAAGGAGATGATCTCGATCGGCACCAGCACGAAGAGCACCGGCAGCGGCACGCCATGCGGCACGAAAAGCTTGAGGAAGCCGAAGCCGTGGCGATAGACGCCATAAAGGACGACCAGCAGAATCACGAAAGCCGCGAAAGCGAAGGTCACCACGATCTGGCTCGTCACCGAATAGGTGTAGGGAATGAGGCCAATCAGATTGGCGATGAGAATGAAGGAGAAGAGCGTGAAGACGAAGGGGAAGAATTTCATCCCTTCCGTCCCCGCGGTCTGGCGCACCATGCCGGCGACGAATTCGTAGAGCATCTCGGCGAGCGCCTGAACGCGGCCCGGCACGATCGCCTTCTTCGAGGTCGCGAGAATCATCAGCGCGACGACCCCAAGCGCCGCGAGCAGCATGAAGAGCGAGGCGTTGGTGAAGGAGGTCTCGATCCCGCTGATCTTGAAAGGCCAGATTCGGGTGATCTCGAACTGCTCAATCGGATTGGGCGCCGTCGCCGCTTCTGTCGCCATCTGTTCCTTCCGGGCGTTTGGCGCCCGGCCCTCGTTTAGTTTTGCGAGTCTTCGTCCGGCCCTTTGGGTTTCGCCAGACGATAGACATTCCAAAATCCAGCCGCGATCCCAAGCCCCAGCAGGAGGATCAGGAGCCACGGCCCGGTGCCGAGCCACGCGTCGGCGTACCAGCCGATCAGACCGCCCGCCAACACCGCTCCGACGAACTCGGAGAAAGCGTTGAGCCCGATGCGCATCGCGCGCGCAAAGCCCTTGCGCTCCGGCGGCGGCGCATTTTCCGCCGCCTGCTCCACATCGACCTTGCGCAAGGCCGCGTCGAGCTTTTGGAGCCGCGCTTTGAGCGCCGCCTGCTCCGCATCTTCCTCGTCGCTCATCGACATTCTCCATCGCGCGTTGTGGACGCGCGAAAAATCAAGGAGGGCGCGACCGCGCGGGACGGGATTGTTCGGAACCGGCTCTGGGGACGGCGCGAAAACCTAACCTTACGGCCAAGCCTTTCGAGCCGCGCGCAACATATTGAGGGGGTGAGCGTAAGTCAAGGCGGTTGACCGATCCCGCAACCCAATGTTTTTTCTATAAATTAAGCCATAGCGCGCATCCGTCCGGCGCCCATTTTTTGCGCTTGCGAAGCGCCCTCGGCGATGAGGCAAGCCTTCTCAATCCCAAAGGCGCGACGGGGAGATCTCATCCGGGCCTGCGCACATATTGAAGATCGTTGATCTTCGCGACGAGCTTAATCTTCTCGAATGTATCGTCATCGCAGGGCAGGAAGGGGAAAAAAGCAAGCAGATGATCAGGCGAGAAAGGGTAGTTCGGCTTATCGAGAACCGTCGGATAGACGGTGCGCGAGGGATGCGCCGCGACCTTGCTCGACCGAATGTAGGATAGCTCCAGCGCCTGAGCGACAACCGCGCCTCCCACGACATGGTGCTGATCGACGAACTTAGCTCCCCCTATAACGAGAAGCGGCGCGCAATTATTGGCGTGGACGTGAAACAGCGTGAACATCGCATTGATGTTATTAAAACTATCGACGAATTGCCGCCTGAAATCGCTGTCGATCAGCTTGCTCAGCCAGTGAACTTCGAGTGCGATCTGATCGAAATGGAGGAGAACCTGCTGATCGGCGGAGCTGAATGCGTCGAACTCGGCGCCTTCAATGTCCATTTTCAAAATAACGTCGTTTCGTCCCCGGAAGCCGGCCATATCCAAGGCGCTCGCGAGAGAAACATAACCCGTTTCCGGGTCGTCCCTTCCGCCCAGGCCAATTTTGTGGAAGGTGAAATTCACGTGTTGCTTGGGCGGCCCCTCGACGCTGGGGTCGAACATGACCACCTTATGGCCGCGCTCGGCGAATTCATATTCGAGATCGCAATTGCCTGCGACGCCGAAGCTCAAAAGCGGCTGAGAAGGCAGCGTCGCATTCGCGAAAATATAGCCGCCATCGCCTGCGGACCCATATCTGATCTTGGGGATGTCAATATCGTAAGGCCTCAGGAGCGCGAGCGCATCGCAGACGTCTGTGGATGTAAGAGTCCCCTCCATATGATTTTCTCCAGCAATCACCGATATCGATCGAACGAAAGCGGCGCCTTTCATCAAATCGATCGCTCAGGCAGACGCCTGCAACCCTGCAGAGAACTATAGAGCGGCGCCGCCCCCAAAGGCGCGGTTGAACCTGACGCGCCCTCTTTATTATCGGTTAGCCAAGGAATTTCTTCCATTGTTCCCTGATCGTTTCCATCCCAAACAACTCCAACGCCAGCGTTCTCCCGGCCGCCCCTATCTCCGAGGCCATTTTTTGGTCAGCGAGAAGAGAAGCAAAAACTTTTTGAGCCTCCTCTATCGTATTCGGAGTGAAGCCGTTTATTTTGTTCTTGATGAGCTGCGGCACTTCATAGAGCGCCTCAATCTCCGGGTAAGCTCGAAATAAGCTCGTATGTTTTAACACCTCCGGTCCCGGCGTAACCACGGGCGCGCCCGTCATCAGGCCTTCAAGAAAAGACAAGGTGTAACTCGCTGGAATGGTATGGTGGCTGTAATATATCCGGTGGGTTCTATATAAAGAAGGCATTTCCTCCGAATTCGCCATGCCGCGCGAGGCGGTCAACCCCGCATTGCCAGCCCCATACAACCGAAAATCAAATCCAGCGGTCGCTTGAAGCATAAAACCCAATGAAACATGTTCCGGCCGCCGCGTCAGGATGTTGCCAAAGCCGAGAATAGCCGGCTCTTCGCCAGTCCATCCATGGTATCGCGCCGGATCCTTGTAAAATCGGATTACCGCGTCTTCGCCGGCGTAAGTCGACAAAGTCCGTTCCGCCGGAGAGCAGCGGACAATTTCAAAATTCCTCCCGCCTTCGAGGTTAACGATCTGACTCTCACTGGGCGACAACAATTGGCCGAGCGTTCGTAAGATCGCTCGCTTGCCCTTCAACCGTTGCCGATTCTGGTGAAGCCAGTTGAAGTCCTGCTCGCAAATCACGATGTCGAAAACTTCAAGGAAACGATCCGAGATCTGAGATTTGTGGCATGGAGCTTCTCCAAGCTCCTTTTTCAATGTCTCCGCGAATGATTTGTCGATATCCCTGGCGTCCACCCAATCGCTCTCAATGACAGTTTGCGGCGAATAGACGTTGTAGCCAAGCGATTGAAGGAGAATGACCTCGTCCCGCTCGAGAATCGCATGAGCGCTAAGATAGAGAATGTTGGTCATCGATTGATCCATAATGGCCGCCTCGAAGGCGCAAAGGCGCGTCTATGCGGAAGGCGACGAACTTGTCAATGTTGGGGTCAGCGCCCGCCCCCTAACAGACAATCGCTCATGAGGGAAGTCTATTGGGCGATAAACGCCATAGCGATCCCGCTTCGATCACATGCGCTCATTGAGCGCTCGATCAAACGACCAGAATATCCGTGAACGAACCCTTTTGCGTGGCCTCCAATTCGGCGCAAAGCGCGGGAAGCTCGCTCAGGGGCCGCAGTCCCGTTGGCTTGTCTAGATCGTAAAAGCCCTGATAATGAGCAATCGCGTTTTGAAGGAGATCGAAGCTCTGCGCGAGCTGCATTCCATGTGGCCAAAATTCGAGCACAAGCGGGGGCTTGGCTGAAAGCAGCCTTTTCGCGCCCATCAACGCGTATCCCTCATAGCCCTGGATATCCATCCATATCATTGAGCCATCAACGTCTGGTTGAGCGTCGAGTTGAGCCACGGGAACCGATATTTTGTCCCGAGAAGCGAGACTTGTATCCGCCACGCCGGAACAGAGCACACGATGGTCACCGTAATTGTTGGTGCAAACAGTGAGTTCGACGGTCTCGCCGTCAACCGCGCCTGCCGCCGCCTCGATGATCCTTATCTTTTGGTGCACGTTATTCAGCACGGCGTTTGTTCTCAGCAACGTACAGTTGAGCGGATGCGGCTCGATCGCCACGGCTCGCTTCATTACTCCGCGAGCGACGGCCGAGATGCAGATTGTGCCAATATTCGCCCCGATATCGAGCATGGAATCGGGAAATTGATTATGCAGTTTCAGCAGAGCAAGCGCCGTTAGCAATTTGCCAAAATCAGGCGCCTGTTTCCAAATGAATATTCCCGCGCAAATTACGGGATCCTTCAAATTTATGATCCACTTTTCGTTTTCAGTCTCCACGCAGAACAATTCGCTATCCGGATTGTTCCTCAATGCCTCAAACATTCGAGTTCTCACGTGAAAGTCCTTCAAAAAAAGACTTTGCACCACCATCGTCTCGACGTTTGGACTATCCGTACTCACACAGTTTCTCCTTTTGAAACCAACCGCGGCAAAAATCGGCATTAACTTGCGAAACGATCGTATACCAAGCTTTAGGAGGGAGGGGAGGCGTCTTCGATGGCGAATGTTTACGCTCTGGCGCCCGGCGAGACAAGCGACGCCGGCGTCGGGGACGAAGAAATCCAAGGGGCGCCGACTTCGTTCAACTCGCCAATCACCGCATTTTTTTGCAATGGATCAGAAAGCCAGGCCAAGACCTCGACAGCGAAAAACGTCGCTGTCTCCGACGTCCGCCAACGAAGCCCTCTCCCTAACGAAGCCGTTCAGGATCAAGTATGTATTGGCTGAACCCCAATTTGGAAAAGTTCGAGCGGCGGGTTCATTCTCAGCTCACGGAAGACGGCGTGATCGAGAAAATCGTGGAAACGCTTAGAATTCAGAATGGCTATTATGTCGAGTTTGGCGTAGGGCCACGCGTGGCAGGCTCGCTCGAAACGCATGGGATCGAGGCGAACACGCGCCTCCTGCGAGAGAGCGGCTGGTTTGGGCTATGGATGGACGGTCAGAATTACCCGTCTCATTATCAAGTCCAAAAAGAGTTCATTACCGCACTCAACATCAATCTGCTTCTATCAAAATACAAAGTCCCCAGGGATTTCGATCTCATCTCGATCGATATCGACGGACAGGACCTATGGGTGTGGATGGCGTTGAACGCCAGTCCCAAAATCGTCGTCATCGAATGTAATGGCAATTTCGATTTTGGCGACAGCAGGAGCATCCCATTTAATATCGATCATCGATGGGATGGCACGGCCTATTTTGGAGCCTCCGTCACGGCGCTACAAAAGATCGGGCGTTCGAAAGGATATGTGAACGTCTGGTGCAACGCAATAAATTGCATTTTCGTTCGCGAAGACCTGTTGCAAAATCCAGAAAGCTTCGAACCCGAACGCATTCACAAGAAGCTCCCGCGACGCATTCACAGAATTGACGAGCACAATCGGAGCTGGGTCATTATCTAAGGTACCGGAGGCGATCGGTCGCCCCCCCCCCGGCGTTGCGCTAGGAAGTCGTCGAGCCAGGGCATGCGCTCCCTCACATGCAGCTGGGCTGGCGTAAATTAAAAAATTGACCGGCTTTTTCGGAACTTGCTCTAAAACACAAAGAATTCAAATGGATTGGATGCAAACATGGAGGCTAAAGTGAGCAGCGATATAATGGAATTAATTGATAAAATGACGGCAGAGGAAACAAAGGCGTTAGCTAAACGTCTAACTCCATTGATCTCGCATGAGTTGATGCTCACTCCGACCATTTGGGGAAGCAGAGCCAGGCTACACTTAGGAAAGGGCGTCGTTCTTATCAACACCTTGTTTAACCTGTCGTCGGGAGACGTCCATATCGGAGACTTCGTTTTTTTTGGGCACAATGTCAGCGTTCTGACTGGCACCCATGCGATCGACCAGTTTGATCTCGCTCGACAGTGCTCCATCCCCCTGTCGGGGCGCGACGTCATTATTGAAAAAGGCGTTTGGATCGCGACTAACGCAACTATAATCGGTCCTTGTCGGATTGGGGAGAACGCCGTCATCGGCGTCGGCAGCGTCGTAATGGAAGATGTTCGTGCGGGATGGTTCTATGCGGGCGTACCTGCAAAACCGATCAAGCCGGTATCCCCAGAATACGCCGATCCCAGCGTCTGCGCCGCCGCACGCTCGCCAGAAGCTATTTAACGCTTGGCGCTATGCGACATATGGCTATTGAACGCCGACGCGCCAGCAAGAGCGGGAATTCACGCGTCGTCGCTCGCAATCCAGCGCTCTCCTAAGCGCCCGCTTAACTCGCCAGCGCGAATTTCTCCGCCTGCTCCAGATCGACCGACACGAGCTGCGAGATGCCGCGCTCCGCTTGCGTCACGCCAAAGAGCCGATCCATGCGCGCCATGGTGATCGGATTATGCGTGATCGTCACGAAGCGCGTATCCGTCTTCTTGCGCATCTCGTCGAGCAAATCGCAGAAGCGCTCGACATTTGAGTCGTCGAGCGGCGCGTCCACTTCGTCCAGAACGCAGATCGGCGACGGATTGGTGAGGAACACCGCGAAGATGAGCGACATGGCGGTGAGCGCCTGCTCGCCGCCCGAGAGCAGCGTCATGGTCTGCGGCTTCTTGCCCGGCGGCCGCGCCAGAATATCGAGCCCCGCCTCCAGCGGATCATCGCTTTCGACAAGCTGCAATTCCGCCGAGCCGCCGTCGAAAAGCAGCGTAAAAAGCTCCTTGAAATGCGCGTTGACCTTGTCGAAGGCGGCGAGCATGCGCTCGCGCCCTTCCTTATTGAGGCTCGCGATCGCCGCGCGCAATTTCTTGATCGCTTCGGAAAGATCGTCGCGCTCGGCGATCATCTTCTCGCGCTGCGCCTCGACTTCGGCGAGTTCGTCCTCGGCGCGCAAATTGACGGCGCCGAGCCGCTCCCGGTCGGCGCGCAAGCCTTCGAGGCGTTTCTCGATGTCCGCAATTTCCGGCAATTGGTCGCCGTCCTTGACGCCCGCGAGTTCCGCGAGCGCCTGCGGCGTCGATTCGAGATCGTGCAGAATCGCGCGCTCGACGTCGCCGGCGCGCTGGCGCGCGGCCTCGAGTTGCGCTTCGCTGCGCGCCATTTCCTCACGCGCGGCGCTCATCGCCTCCAGCGCGACGCGGGCGGCGCGGTCAGCCTCCGCAAGGCGCGTCTCGCCGCTCGTACGCGCGTCGGAGGCGTCGCGGCGGGCGGCTTCGGCTTCTTCGAGCGCGTTCATCAGCGCGCGGCGCCGCTCGATGAAGGCGTCGGGCGCGTCGACCAGCCGCTCATGCTCCTCGCGCGCGGCGACGAGCCGTTCTTCGAGTTCGCCGAGCCGGTCCTGGGCGCGGTCGCGCCGCTCGACCCAGGAGGCGCTTTCGCGCGCGATCGCCGCGACGCGCGCCGCGCGGCTGG
>NZ_JAZHYN010000035.1:0-33081 GCF_036576025.1 Methylocystis borbori
CGGCGCGGCGCGCATGGAGGCCGAGCGCGCGCTGTGGAGCGTCGCGCGCGCGGCGCGGCGCTAGCTTGCGCTCTCATCAACCAGAATGTCGAAGCCGCCGAAGATCATGCGCTTGCCGTCGAACGGCATGTCGCCGAGCGACTTCATGCGCGGATCCTCAAACATTTTCTTGTGGGCGGCGTCGCGAACGTCCTTCGACGGCCAGATCACCCAAGAAAAAACCACCTGCTCGCCGGATTGCGCCGCGACGGCGCGCTTGAAGTCGGTGAGCTTGCCGTCGGGGACGTCGTCGCCCCAACATTCGACGAGATGCAGAGCCCCGAATTCTTTGAAGATCGGCCAGGCGCTTAGGGCCATCTTCTTATAGGCGTCCTTATTTTCCGCGGGCACGGGAATCACGTAACCGTCGACATAGCTCATGGCGCGGCTCCTTCTGAGAGAAGCATTTTTTATGCAGAAGCAAAATCCGTTTCGGTTGAAAATGCGTCCGCGAGACTTTCGAACAAGGCGCGGCCGTCGGTTCCGCCGACCAGCGGATCGATGAGATTTTCAGGATGCGGCATCAGGCCGAGCACATTGCGCCCGTCCGAATAGATGCCGGCGATGTCATTGCGCGAGCCATTAGGATTGGCCTCGCCGCCGAGCCTGCCCTCGGCGTCGCAATAGCGGAAGGCGACGAGGCCTTCGCCCTCCAGCCGTTCGATCGTCGCGTCGTCGGCTTCGTAATTGCCTTCGCCATGGGCGATGCAAACTTTGATGATCTCGCCTTTGGCGTATTGGCGCGTGAAGGCCGTGTCGTTTCGCTCGACGCGCAAATGCTGCATCCGGCAGATGAAGCGCAGATTGGCGTTGCGCATCAGCACGCCGGGCAGGAGGCCGCTCTCGCACAGAATCTGAAAGCCGTTGCAGACGCCGAGCACGAGGCCGCCGCGCGCGGCATGCGCGCGCACCGCGTCCATGATCGCCGCGCGACCGGCGATGGCGCCGCAACGCAGATAATCGCCGTAGGAAAAGCCGCCGGGCAAAACGACGAGATCGGTCCCTTGCGGGAGTTCATGGTCGGCGTGCCAGAGCATCGCCGGCGCTTGGCCGGTGGCCGCTTTGAGCGCGTGCGCCATGTCGCCTTCGCGATTGGAGCCGGGGAAGACGACGATCGCGGCTTTCATGGGCGTCTCCTAATCGGCAGTCGGCAGGTCGGCAGTCGGCAGGTCGGCGTTTTTCCGAATGCCGACTGGCGAAGCCCGACTGCCGCTCATCGCCTCATACATCGATCTGGTAATTCTCGATCACGGTGTTGGCGAGAAGCTTTTCGCAGGCCGCCTGCAATTGCGCCTTGGCGGCGGCCGCGTCCGCGCCGTCGAGCTCCACGTCGAACACCTTGCCTTGCCGCACGCTGGCGACGCCCTCGACGCCGAGCGATTTCAGCGCGCCTTCGATCGCCTTGCCTTGCGGATCGAGAACGCCGTTTTTGAGGGTGACGACGACGCGGGCTTTCATGGGCTGTTCCGGGATGGGAAGACTCTGCCGAACGGTTAGAGACTCATCTCGCAAAGCGCAAGCGGTCTAGAGAAGTCCCGTGTCGCGATAAATTTCGCTCAGCGCGAGGCGCGCGCCGATCGCCGGCAGATCGAGTTCGGCTTCCGCCGTCTCGAAGCGGCGCTCCGCGAAGCCGTTCGCGCGATCGAAGGAGACGACTTCGACGGCGTCCTGCGCGACGACGACATATTGCCTGAGCGAAGGAAGCGAGGCATAGGCCTTGCGCTTCCAACGCAGATCGTAATTTGCGGTCGAAGGCGACAGCACTTCGAATGCGATGATCATGTCGTCGCATTCGACGCCGGCGGAGGTCGCGGGCCGAACCAGCACATCGGGAACCGGCGCGCTAATGTCAGAAATACGCACGCCAAGTCCCGGCAGAACTTCCCAAGGCGCCTTCGTTCGACGTCCCTGTTCGTCGAGCAGCCCTGTAAGATTGCGGATGATAATCTGATGCAGACGGCTGGCCGAGGCGTTCAAGACTGGCTCCCCCTCGATCAACTCCCATTTTTCGTCGTCGGGGCGCGTGGCCGTGAAAGCGAAGAATTCCTCCGCGCGCATCGGCCCTGTGTCGAGCGAGGGGACGCCCATTGTCGTCTTTCCAGCGCGGCTTGCGCCGCTATTGCACCAGCTTCGGCGCGCCGGTGCGGACCGTCTCGTTTTCCTGCATGATCCCGAGGCGGCGCGCCACTTCGGTATAAGCTTCGACCAGCCCGCCCATGTCGCGGCGGAAGCGGTCCTTGTCGAGCTTGTCGTTCGACTTCATGTCCCACAGGCGGCAGCTGTCGGGAGAAATCTCGTCGGCGACGACGATTCGCATCATGTCGCCTTCCCACAGCCTCCCGCATTCCATCTTGAAATCGACGAGGCGGATGCCGACGCCGAGGAAGAGGCCCGAGAGGAAGTCGTTGACGCGAATGGCGAGCGCCATGATGTCGTCGATTTCCTGCGGCGTCGCCCAGCCGAAGGCGGTGATGTGCTCTTCCGAGACCATCGGATCGTCGAGCGCGTCGTTTTTATAGTAGAACTCGATGATGGAGCGCGGCAATTGCGTGCCTTCCTCCATGCCGAGGCGCTTGGCGAGCGAGCCTGCCGCGACGTTGCGCACGACCACTTCGAGCGGGATGATCTCCACTTCGCGGATCAACTGCTCGCGCATGTTGAGCCGGCGAATGAAATGCGTCGGCACGCCGATGCTGTTCAAATGCTGGAAGATGTGCTCCGAGATCCGGTTGTTGAGCACGCCCTTGCCGTCGATCACCTCATGCTTCTTGGCGTTGAAGGCGGTGGCGTCGTCCTTGAAGTGTTGAATCAAAGTGCCGGGCTCGGGACCCTCATAGAGGACCTTGGCCTTGCCTTCGTAGATGCGGCGTCGGCGGTTCATCGGGATCAACCGGGGCTTGAGAAAATCCATGGGGCGGGCTTGGCTCCTCCGAAGTCGTGTCCGCATGCAGCCGCCCGTTCCGGGCGCGGGGCCTCAGGGAGCGGCGGCGGGCAAGGGGCCCGGGCCGCAGATATCGCGGTCCTATCGTCTTTGGCGACCAGTGACAAGCCGCCATCGCAATCTATCGCAAAGGGAAAGCCGACACAATGAGGCTGAATTTGAGGTCCAGCGTCATCGTGGCGCGCTCATTTCCTCGCGGTCCCAGCGCCCACTATTTGAGCATATGGATGGGACCGCTCATTTTTTAAAGCTTTCCGGCTCGAGCGGCGCATTGGCGCGCCCGCCTTTCCGTTCGCTCTACTTCCAGCCCGCCTGTTTCTCGCAGTCTTTCCGGGCATCTGGATTGGCTTTTTCCCATTGGGTGATGGACTGCGTTTCGTTATCGTCCATCTTCTCGTTCATGCAAATGCAGTAAGCGCGGATGATGGCGGGCGTCCCGCCTTCCTCGCCCTTATTGTCGCCGATGCACTGATTGATCCATTTGAGATCGTCGGCGTCCATTTTCTGGGCGAGCGCCGGCTGAGCAAAGCCCAAGGCGAACAAGACGACGCTTATATATTTGCTCATGAGTGTTCCCCCCAACCCGGTCCAATCATCGGACGCCGGATGCTATCACTTCGGGGTGGTTTGGCGAATCGGCGCGGCCCGTCCGAAATTCGTTCCGACTGCACTTCGCGCCCGCGCCGCTCCCCAACCGCCCGAACTCCCTCGGCGCTATATTGGCGCACCTATGTAAAAACGCGACGACAAGGGGCGCGCCGTCGGCGGGGAACGGGGCGGCTTCGCCGCAGTTAAGATCGCGCTTTCCGCCATTGGCTTTGCGCGCGAATGCGCCTATATCGACCCGGAGCAAACGCGGCTTTTCGGCCGCCCTCCCTATCAGAACAGCCCGCCGAGGATGGACATGAGCACGTTCGACCAGCGCGAAGACTCCTTCGAAAAACGCTTTGTCCACGAAGAAGAGTTGCAGTTTCGGGCCGAGGCGCGCCGCAATAAGCTGTTCGGCCTCTGGGCCGCGGAAAAGCTCGGCAAAACCGGGGCCGAGGCGCAGGCCTACGCCGAGTCGATCGTCGTGAAGGAAGTCGCCCCCGACGCCGACGAACAGGCCATCGCCCAGGTCAAGAAGGACTTCGAAGCGGCCAAGGTGGACCAGTCCGAACACCAGATTCGCCGCAACTTCGAGGAATTCTTCGTCCAGGCGAAGGAAGAGATCAAGGCCGGCAAATAGGAAAAGGCGTCCCTGTGGCGGGGAGGCTTCCTTCACCTTTTCCGCCCGATAATCGCGCCATGCGTGATTCGGCCAAAAGAGCCCCGCGACAAAAGCCGCCGCCTGCGGCGGCGCATTTTTCCGCCGCGCCGGCGATCGCCGAGGAAGCCGCGCTTTGGCTCGCCTATCTGGCGCGGGAGCGCCGGGCCTCCCGCCATACGCTCGACGCCTACGGGCGCGACCTTTCGGCTTTTCTCGTCTTTCTCACCGAACATTTCGGCGCGCCGCCGGACGAAGCGGCGCTGAAGGCGCTCGCGCCCGCCGATCTTCGCGCCTTTCTCGCCAAGCGCCGCAATGACGGGCTCGAGAGCCGCTCGCTTTTGCGGGCGCTCGCGGCGGCGCGCAATTTCCTGCGGTTTCTAGAAAAAAAGGGCCTCGCCCGCACCGATTTCTTTAACGCCGTGCGTCCGCCCAAGCGCCCCCATAGCCTCCCCAAAGCGCTTGCCGTCGCCGACGCGCGCGACGTGATCGACCCCGAACAGAGAGCGGGCGAGGCGCGCGAGCCCTGGATCATTGCCCGCGACGCCGCCGTCATGGCGCTCCTCTATGGCGCGGGTCTGCGCATCTCCGAGGCGTTGTCGATTGCGCGCGCCGACGCGCCGATTGGCGCCGCCGATCGCGTCGCCATTCTCGGCAAGGGCGGCAAGACCCGCACCGTGCCGGTGATCGCGCCGGTGCGCGCGGCGATCGAAGCCTATCTCGCGCTCTGCCCCTATAATCTTTCCGGCGGCCCGCTGTTCGTCGGCGCGCGCGGCGGGCCGCTGTCGCCGCGCATCGTCCAGCTCGCCATGCAGCGGCTGCGCGGCGCGCTGGGCCTGCCCGAGAGCGCGACGCCGCATGCGCTGCGTCACTCCTTCGCGACGCATCTTCTGGGCAAGGGAGGCGATTTGCGCACGATTCAGGAGCTGCTCGGCCACGCCTCGCTCTCGACGACGCAAATCTACACCGCCGTCGACAAGGCGCGCCTGCTCGACGCCTATCGCCAGGCGCATCCGCGCGCGGATTGAAACAGGCGCGTCATGCCTGCGCTTGTCGCGGGCGTCCACGCCGGAACGTCTCGCGCGGATGACCGGGACAAGCCCGGCCATGACGGACTAATATCCACGGTCGGCTTTCTGGCGCATGAAAGGAGTATGAATGTTTGGCCGGGCGTTGCTCATCGCGCTGATCGCCTTCTTCGCCGGCGCCGGCCTTTCGGCGCGGGCCGCCGCGCCGCAGGTCTGCAAGGGCGACGCTTGCAAGGGCGTCTTCGCCGTCGGCCCCTATCTCATGGTCTTCTTCGCGACCCAAACCCATGAAGAGGGCACGGCGCAGCGCTATTACCGGGAAATCCCGAGCTTTGGGCCGACCCTCTTGAACATCGAGATCGCCGGCTGCGAGGACGATCCGACGCGGCCGCCGCAATTCGAGGACGTCAAGGATCTCGACGTCGAAGCCAGCCTCTATTGGGGGCGCAACGACCTCCAAAGGCCCGAACTCCTAAAGACCTTCCGGGCGCATGGCGTCGCAGCGATTTCTTTCGACTATGATTTCCAGGAGGACGGCAAATATGTCGTTGCGGTAAATCTTCGAAAGCCGGATGGCTCCGACTATCACGGCGAGCATATGTTCTTCGTCATCGCCGCCGCCGATTCGGGCCTTCTCCTCGCCGGCGTCGCCTCGGCGTTTCTTCTCGGCTTCGCCGTACTCGTCTGGCGGCTGAGGAAGCCGGTCACTCCACAGGTTCGACCGCGGTGATCTCTATGCCGAAGCCCGAGAGCCCGACGAAGGCGCGGGGCTTCGCGGAGGACGAGCGCAGGCGGATCGAGGACACGCCCAAATCCTTCAAAATCTGCGCGCCGAGCCCCACGTCGAACCATTGGCGTTTGCGCGTCTCCTCGGCGTTTTCCTCCTGCCTGCCCACGACATTGGCCGGCACGCCCGCTGCGCCGTCGCGCAGATAGATGAGCACGCCGCGCCCTTCGCGCGCGAAGCGGTGAAGCGTCTTCTTGATCGTCTCCGCGCCGCCGAAAACATCGGCGAGAATATCGGCGCGGTGCAGCCTTGCCGGCACGTCGCGCCCGTCGCCGATCGAGCCGAGCACGAAGGCGAAATGCTGCACGCTGTCGAAGGGCGTCACATAGGCGTGGCCGGTCATCTCGCCCGCTTCCGTGACGACGGGGAAGGTCGCGACGCGCTCGACGAGCTTTTCGCGCGCCTGGCGATAGGCGATGAGATCGGCGACGGAAACGAGTTTCAATCCATGCGCGCGGGCGAAGTCGGCGATCTGTCCGCCTGTCATCACCGTGCCGTCGTCATTGGCGAGTTCGCAAATGACGCCGACCGGCGGCAGGCCGGCGAGCTTGCACAAATCGACGGCGGCTTCCGTATGGCCGGAGCGCATCAGCACGCCGCCGTCCTTGGCGATGAGCGGAAAGACGTGACCGGGCCGCACGAAATCCGTCGCGCCCATATTGCCGTTGGCGAGGGCGCGCACCGTATTGCTGCGCTGCTCGGCGGAAATGCCGGTCGTGAGCCCGTGGCGCGCGTCGACGGAAACGGTGAAGGCCGTGCCGAGCGGCGCGTCATTCTCCGCGACCATGGGCGCGAGATGAAGCCGGCGCGCGTCTTCGAGCGTCAAGGGCGCGCAGACGATGCCGCAGCAATGGCGGATGATGAAGGCCATTTTCTCTGGCGTGCAGAAAGAGGCGGCGATGACGAGGTCGCCTTCGTTCTCGCGGTCGTCGTCGTCGGTGACGATCACCATCTCGCCGCGCGCGACGGCCTCGACGGCTTCTGTAATGGAATGGGACAATCAACTCGCTCCGATGCGCCGCTTGCGGCGCCTGTTCCGCATATCTAGCCTTGCCAGGGCGCCGTTTCAAACCGGGCGCCAAGAGGGGCCTGTCATTCCCGACGCGCGCAGGGCGCGCGATCGGGAATCCAGCAGAAAGCCGGTCATTCAAGGCGTTGCTCTGGATTCCCGGCCGGGCCTGCGGCCTGCCGGGAATGACATAGTTCCAAAGTCGGCGCTTGCGTATGGCGCGTCGACGACCGGAAGAAAGGAAGAGTCACTTGCTGGGGATTCGCACGGTTTCGGCCTTTCTAAAAACGCTCGCGGTCTTGGGGCTCGCGCTTTTTCTGACATCCGGCGCGGCGGCCGAGCCCAGCCCCTGCGCCGAGATCGAGGAGCAAGGCGTCGCCTATGCGGTCTGCGAATTCGACGCGCGTAAAAGCGACATTCGGCTCTTTCTGCGCAATGACAAAGGCGAAATCTTCGGCGCCTTCTCGCGCCTGGCGAGCGAATTGGAGAAAAAAGGCGAGACGCTCGTCTTCGCCATGAACGCCGGCATGTATAGCGAGGATCGCGCGCCTGTGGGGCTTTATGTCGAAAACGGGCGGACCGCGAATGTCGCCAATACGCGACCTGGGCCCGGCAATTTCCATTTAAAGCCCAATGGCGTCTTTTGGGTCGACAAGGGGCGCGCCGGCGTGACGGAGACCGCGCGCTTTCTAAAAAGCCGTTCGCATATGCAATTCGCCACGCAATCGGGGCCGATGCTGGTTATCGGCGGGCGCATTCATCCGCGCATCCATGAGGATGGCGTGTCGGAGAAATTCCGTAATGGCGCCGGCGTCGCGGACGGCCATATCGTGCGTTTCGCGATTTCCAGCCGGCCGGTGACGTTTCATCAATTCGCCCGGCTCTTTCGCGACCGCCTGCATTGCCCCGACGCGCTTTTTCTCGACGGCGGCGCCGCCTCGGCGCTTTACGCCCCCTCGCTCTCGCGCCACGACCGTTTCGCGCCGACCATGGGGCCGATCGTCGGCGTCGTTGAAAAGGCGAAGCCTTAACTCAGACGCGCCGTCGCCGCGGCGAGCTTCTCGATGCGTGCGGCGGTTTCCTCGCGCCGCTCGCGATGCTCCTCGATCACTTCCTCGTCGGCCTTGGCGAGGAAGCCTTCATTGGCGAGCTTGGCGTCGAGCTTTTTGAGCTCGCCTTCGAGCTTGGCGATTTCTTTCGCGAGACGCGCTTTCTCCGCCGTTAGGTCGATCACGCCTTCGAGCGGCATGGCGGCGACGCCGCCGCGCACGAGAAGCTGCGCGGAAGCCTTCGGCGCGGCGTCGGCGAAGCCTAGTCGCGAAAGACGCGAAAGCTTACGGATCGTCTCGTCCCAGCGCGTCGCGCGCGCCTGCAGCGCGGCGTCGGCCCCGATGAGCAAAAGCTCGGTCTCGCTCGTCAGATTCATCTCGGCGCGCAGCGATCTGATTTCGGAAATGAGATCGACGACCCAGCCGATTTCGCTTTCGGCCTCCGCATCCTCAAGGCCTTCGAGCGCGGGCCAGGCGGAAAGCGCGAGGAGGCTCTCGCGTTGGGGCCCCTCGGCGCCCTTGATCGCCCAAAGCTCCTCGGTGAGGAAGGGCATGAAAGGATGCAGCAGCGCATAGATTTGATCGAGAACGAAACTCGTCGTCGCGCGCGTCTCGTCCTTTTCCGCGCCATCGGCGCCTTGCAGCAGCGGCTTGGCCAGCTCCACATACCAGTCGCAAAAGATGCTCCAGACGAAGCGATAGACGGCGTTCGCCGAGTCGTTGAAGCGATAGGCGTCGATCGCCGCGCTCACTTCCGCGACCGTGCGCGCGGCTTCGCCGACGATCCAGCGGTTGAGCGTGATTTTATTGGCGCGCGGATCGTAATTTGCGACGCGCGCGCAGCCGTTGATCTCGGCGAAGCGCGAGGCGTTCCACAGCTTCGTCGCGAAATTGCGATACCCTTCGACGCGGCTCGTCGCGAGCTTGATGTCGCGGCCCTGCGCCGCCATCGCCGCGAGCGTGAAGCGCAAGGCGTCGGCGCCATAATCGTCGATGAGGTGAAGCGGGTCGATGACATTGCCCTTCGACTTACTCATCTTCGCGCCCTTCTCGTCGCGGACGAGCGCGTGGATATAGACGTCGCGGAAGGGAACCTCGCCCATGAAATGCAGGCCCATCATCATCATGCGGGCGACCCAGAAGAAGATGATGTCGAAGCCGGTGACGAGCGTATGCGTCGGATAGTAGCGGGCGAGCTCCGGCGTTTCCTCAGGCCAGCCGAGAGTCGAGAAGGGCCAGAGCGCGGAGGAAAACCAGGTGTCGAGCACGTCTTCGTCGCGCGTCAGCGCCGCGCCGTCTCCCAGTTTGGCGCGCGCCGCTTTGAGCGCGGCTTCTTCGTTTTCCTCGACATAGACATTTCCGTCTTCGTCGTACCAGGCGGGAATGCGATGGCCCCACCAGAGCTGGCGCGACACGCACCAGGGCTGGATGTTTTCCAGCCACTCGAAATAAGTCTTCTCCCAATTCTTCGGCACAAAAATCGTGCGGCCCTCGCGTACCGCCTTGAGCGCCGGCTGCGCGAGAGTCTTGGCGTCCACATACCATTGGTCAGTGAGGCGTGGCTCGAGCACCGCGCCCGAGCGGTCGCCATGCGGCACCATATGCTTGTGATCGTCTATGCCGTCGAGAAGCTCGCGCGCTTCCATCATTTCGACGACCAGTTTGCGCGCCGCGAAGCGATCGAGCCCGTCGAGCGCGGATACCGTCGCCGCAAGCTCGGGAGAAGGCTCGACGCCTTCGTGGAAATCGGCGTTGGCTTTGAGCGTCATCTGCGCCTGCGCGTCGAGGACGTTCACGAGTCGTAACCCATGGCGCTTACCGACCTCGAAATCATTGAAGTCATGCGCCGGCGTGATTTTCACCGCGCCCGTGCCCTTTTCGGGGTCTGAGTATTCGTCGGCGACGATCGGAATGAGCCGTCCGACGAGCGGCAGGCGCACGCGCTTGCCGACGAGCGCCTTGTAGCGTTCGTCCTCTGGATGCACGGCCACCGCCGTGTCGCCCAGCATCGTCTCGGGGCGCGTCGTCGCGACGACGATATAGTCGCCGGTCTCTTTTCCGCCGTCGTCGACGATCGGATATTTGAAGCGCCACAAATGGCCCTTCACCTCGACCTGCTGCACTTCGAGATCGGAAATCGCCGTATGCAGCGCCGGATCCCAATTGACGAGGCGCTTGTCCTTATAGAGCAGCCCTTCGCGGTAGAGCTGCACGAAGACTTTGACGACGGCGCGCGACAGTCCTTCATCGAGGGTGAAGCGCTCGCGCGACCAGTCGCAACTGGCGCCGAGCCGTTTCAACTGCTCGACGATCTTGCCGCCCGATTCCGCCTTCCATTCCCAGACGCGCTCGACGAATTTCTCCCGGCCGAGCGCGCGGCGATGCTCCTGGCGCTCCATCAATTGGCGCTCGACCACCATTTGCGTCGCAATGCCGGCGTGATCCGTGCCCGGCTGCCACAGCACGTCGTCGCCCTTCATGCGCCGGTAGCGCACGAGGATGTCCTGCAGCGTATTGTTGAGCGCATGGCCCATATGCAGGCTGCCGGTGACGTTGGGCGGCGGAATGACGATGGAATAGGGGCTTGCCCCGGCGCGTTCGGGACGGCCGGCGCGAAAGGCTCCCGCGTCCTCCCAGGCGGTTCGGATGCGGCTTTCGATGGCGGCGGGATCGAAGGTTTTTTCCATGTCTCGGCAGTCGGCAATGGGCAGTCGGCAATAGAGTGAACCGACTGCCGACTGCCGAACTGCCGACTGCCGGTGAGCGCTTCGCGTTACGCCAGCGCCTTCAGCGCGCTCCTGCCCGCATAGATCGCCGCTTCGCCGAGCTCCTCCTCGATGCGGATGAGCTGGTTGTATTTGGCGGTGCGGTCGGAGCGGGCGAGCGAACCCGTCTTGATCTGGCCGGCGTTCGTCGCGACGACGAGATCGGCGATGGTCGAATCCTCCGTCTCGCCAGAGCGATGCGAGAAGACCGTGGTATAGCCGGCGCGATGCGCGGTTTCGACGGCGGCGAGCGTCTCGGTGAGCGTTCCGATCTGATTGACCTTGACGAGCAGCGAATTGGCGACGCCGTCCTTGATGCCCCGCGTCAGCCGCCCGACGCTCGTCACGAAGAGATCGTCGCCGACAAGCTGCACGTCCTTGCCGATGGCGTCGGTGAGCTTCTTCCAGCCTTCCCAATCGTCCTCGGCCATGCCGTCCTCGATCGTCACGATCGGATAGGCCTTGGCGAGCTGGGCGAGATAGGCGACCTGCTCGTCGATCGAGCGCGTCACGCCTTCGCCGCCATAGACATATTTGCCGTCCTTGAAGAATTCGGTCGAAGCGGCGTCGGTCCCGAGGAACACGTCGACCCCAGGCTTGAAGCCCGCCGTCTCGATCGCCTTCATGATGAAGTCGAGCGCGGCTTCGGCCGAGGGGAGGTTGGGCGCGAAGCCGCCTTCGTCGCCGACCGAGGTGCTGAGGCCGGCCTTCTTCAAGGAAGCTTTCAGCGTGTGGAAAATCTCCGCGCCCCAGCGGACCGCCTCGCGGAAATTTTCCGCGCCGGCGGGCAGGATCATGAATTCCTGGAAGTCGATGGGATTGTCCGCATGCACGCCGCCATTGACGATATTCATCATCGGCGTCGGCAGAACCCGCGCCTGCACGCCGCCGACATAGCGGTAAAGCGGCAGCGCGGCGGCCTCGGCCGCGGCCTTGGCGACGGCGAGCGAGACGCCGAGAATGGCGTTGGCCCCGAGCCGCTCCTTATTGGGCGTGTCGTCGAGCCGGATCATCGTCTCGTCGATCGCGACCTGGTCCTCGGCGTCGAAGCCGAGCAGCGCGCCGGCGATCTCGTCATTAACGTTGTCGACGGCGGTCAGCACGCCCTTGCCGGAGTAGCGGGCGGCGTCGCCGTCGCGCTTCTCGACCGCCTCATGCGCGCCAGTCGAGGCGCCGGAGGGGACCGCCGCGCGGCCCATGGAGCCGTCCTCCAGCGTGACGTCGACCTCGACGGTTGGATTCCCGCGCGAATCAAGAATTTCGCGGGCGTGGATGTCGACGATCTCGGTCATTTCGGGGCCTCTTTATGATGCGGCGCGCAGCCGCGCGACTTCTTAGACCCATTGCGCGGCGCGGGAAAGCCTTCGCGGCGAAAAGCGGGCGGCGGGAGAGGGGCTTGCCCGGGAATCCTGCCGCGCTGCGGCGCCAGGGAGGCGGCCAAAGCCCCTGGCGCGCGTCTTTCGCGCTTGACGTCGCGCAAACGGCGCCCTTGTTACGCGCATGACCAAGACGCGTAAGGGACCGGCGCTGCTCGGCCGCAGGGCGGCGCTGCCGGAATCGCCCGACAAGGCCGAACTCGATCTGGTGCCCAATCCGCATCAGGAGGCGGCCTATCTCGTGCGCTTCACGGCGCCCGAGTTCACCTCGCTCTGCCCCGTGACGGGTCAGCCCGATTTCGCCCATATCGTCATCGATTACGTTCCGGCGGACTGGCTCGTCGAGTCGAAGTCCTTGAAGCTCTATCTCGGGAGTTTCCGTAACCACGGCGCCTTTCACGAGGATTGCACGCTGCGGATCGCGCGCGATCTCGTCGCGGGGCTGAAGCCCCAATGGCTACGCATCGGCGGCTATTGGTATCCGCGCGGCGGCATGCCGATCGACGTCTTCTGGCAGACCGGCGCGCCGCCGGAAGGGCTATGGCTGCCGGACCAGGGGGTGCCGCCCTATCGCGGGCGAGGCTGACCGGGTCGCGCCCTTGTGCGCCCGCCAATGAATCGCCTACCTAAGGATCGCTAGGGGCTCCTGACCAAAAAAACTGTCCGATCGCGGGAACCGAAATCATGAAGCTTCGGACGTTTTTCTCGATCTTCTTCCTGTTGCTCGTCGTTTTGGCCGGCGGCAATTTGGCCTTGGGCTTTTTTCTGCAAAAGGCGCAACAGAGTCTCGAAGCCTCGCATCGCGAACTGCAGTCTTTGACGACGCTTGCCGACGATCTGGTCTTTTCCTCGCAATGGCAGACTCGCTTTGCGAGAGGCTACGTCTCCGACAATGATCCGAAACGCGTGGAGTGGTATAATATTATTGAAGGCATTTTGGACGGCGAAGTCGCGCGGCCGAAAGACTATAATTTTGGCTATTGGGATCTCGTCAATGGCGGAATCATTCCGCCGCCTGAGAAGAAAAGCGACGGCGCGCTTTCCATTGAAGACCGCTTCCTCAAGCAAAATATCACCGCGCATGAATTGAATAAGCTGAAGGAAGCGCGAAGCTTCCTTGAAAAAGTGGTCGCGATCGAACGCGCCGCCATGCATGCGGTCAATGGCGAATTCGACGACGGCGCCGGGACCTTCTCGCGCAAGGGCAAGCCCGATCGCGCCCTGGCGACAAGGCTTTTGTTCAGCGACGAATACCGCAAGCTCAACGGTGATCTAACCTTGAGAATTGCGCAGATGCAGGACTTGATTCGGCAAAGATACGCCGCGCGGATTTCACAAGAGCAGGCGTTCGCCAACAAATTATTTGAAGCCAGCTCTTACTTGAATATTGGATTGTTCGGCGTGGTCATCTTGTCGATCATCTTCTTGCGCAACCGTTTCATGGTTCGAGCGGCGCACCTCATGGCGGTCGTTCGGGAGATCGGCTCGGGAAATCTCGCGGCTCAAGCCTCGGTCGTCGGCAACGACGAGATCAGCGAACTCGCGACGACCATCAACACAATGGCCGCAAATCTGAACGTCGCTTTCGACAAGCTGGAAGACAAGATAAGGCTTTCGGGCAAAGCATTGTCGGACCTCGAGATCGAACGCTCCCGTTCGGAAAAGCTGCTTCACAATATTCTTCCCGCCGCGATCGCCGAACGGCTGCGCGGCGGAGAAGAGACGATCGCCGAAGTTTTTCCTGAAGTGACGGTTTTTTTCTCCGACATTGTCGGCTTTACCGAACTATCGGCGAAGCTGGGACCGCACGCGACTGTCAATATGCTCAACGCCATTTTCGAGAAATTCGACGAACTTGTCGAAAAGCACGGCGTGGAAAAAATCAAAACGATCGGCGACAGCTACATGGTCGTCGGCGGCGTCCCGAACCGGGACCCTTTACACTGTCAGCATATCGCGGACTTCGCTTTGGAGGCGCAAAGTTTCATCGCAAGTTACGGAAAGGAGCTTCCTTACGCGCTTAGCATGCGAATGGGCGTGCATACCGGCACCGTGGCTGCCGGCGTCGTCGGAAAGAAACGATTTTCCTATGATCTTTGGGGCGATGTCGTGAATGTCGCCAGCCGTTTCGAATCCAACGGTCAGCCCGATAAGATTCACGTGTCGGAAGCGGTCAAAGTGCGTCTCGACGACGACTACGTATTTCTGGATGGCGGAACCATCGAATTTAAGGGCAAAGAGGCGACGCGCTCCTTCTTCCTGATCGGTAAAAAGACGCAGATGCCGGGAATTTTGGAATTCACCGCCCGTAGCGCCGCCGCTGGAACCCCATCCTGACTGCGCCTGGAGGCTTCTCCCCGTCCTTTGGTTCGACTGGCGAGCGTGGAAACGATCCAGCTAGCAATGAGGAGCGCGAGGATCGCGACGCCGATGACCAGCGGTAGCGCCCCAGCCAAGCCGAGAGCATTGCGCGGTTTCGCTTTTTGATAGGATAGGCGGTCAGCGAAGACGCCGGACGCGAGATGCTATCAAAGGAAAATATCGCCGAGTGGCGTCTGTTCGCGCCTTCGCTGCGGGAAGCGGATCTATTCGACGGCGAAATGCTGTACCGCCAGGGCGAAGCGCCGAGCTTTCTCTATTGTTTGATCCGCGGCGTCGTCCGGCTGTCGCATGTTGCGGAGAGCGGGGCGCAGATCACGCTGGCCGTGGCGGGAGCCGGCGATCTTTTCGGCAGCGCCGCGCCGGGAAGAGCCTCGGCGCATGCCGCGAGCGCTATCGGCGAAGCGCGCGTCCTGATATTCGCCCCCTCGGACGTGGCCGTTCTCGTCGCGAAAAGCGCGTCTTTCTCGAACTTCCTCAACGCAGGCCTGGAGGCGTCGCGGGAGCGCGCGGAGCGCAGGCTGATCGACCGCCAGACCAAGACAGTCGCCGCGCGGCTGATCGAGACGCTGGGCGAGCTGGCGCTCGCCTTCGGCGCGCCCTGTCCGCATGGCTATTCGCTCGAGATCAGGCTCACGCAGCAGGATATCGCCGACCTTGTTCATGCGAGTCGCCCGGTCGTCACGCGGATCATGAACGCGTTAAGGCGCCAGGGGGCGCTCGATTATCGGCGCGACCTCATCTGCGTCAATGACGTCGCGCTTCAAACCCTCGTCGCGAAAGAAAAACCCGCCCATTTGTCACGCAGGTGACAGACCGTCTCTGCGGGGGGCGCTAACGAGGGCGCGGCGGCCGATCCGTTCTGCCGCGACGGAGGAGCGAAGATGACGTTCATCGCCGCGCGACTGCATGGCTATCTCGACTATCTGACGGTTTTGATTTTCCTCGCGGCGCCAAGCGTCCTTGGTTTCGGCGGCGTCGCGGCGCAGCTCGCCTGGCTGCTCGCGGGCGTGCATCTCGCCATGACGCTCGTGACGAGATTTCCGCTGGGCGTCTTTCGGCGGCTGGCTTTTGCGCTCCATGGCTGGGTGGAGAGGATCGTCGGCCCGGCGCTGATCGCGATCGCCTTTCTTCCCGCCATCTCCGCCGAAAGAGCGGCCTTCGTCTTTTTTGCCGGTATGGGCCTTGTCATCATCGCGGTCGGCTGGCTGACGGATTATGCGGAGGCGGGTTAGGCGACCTTCCTTCCTAGCCGCCTTGGGCGCGGGGCGGGGCCGACAGGGCGTTGACATTATAGCTACAAGTAGCTACTTATTTCGCTATGACTACGGTCTCCATCAAGGACGCGAAAAATCGCCTCACCGAACTTGCTCGCCGGGTCGAGAAGGGCGAGACGATCGTCGTCACGCGCAACGGGAAGCCGGCCTTCGATCTTGTCCCGCATCGGCGCAACACCGGATTGCGGTTTGAGGCCGTGGACGATTTCAAGAAGCGCCATGGCCTTGAATCTCTCGTCACTTTCATCGCCGAGGATTTCGACGCGCCCTTGCCGGAAGATTTTCTGCTTCGACAATTGCCTGGCGACGCGTGAGGTTGTTGCTCGACACCCACATTCTTCTCGGTCTGATCGAAAAGCGCCTTGCCGCCTTCGGCGCCGAAGCGAAGTCGCTACTGGAAAATCCAGATGCGGAGTTTGTGGCGAGCGTCGCCAGTCTCTGGGAGATCGCAATCAAAGGGCGGCTGGGCAAGCTCGAACTGGCGATTGATCTCGACGCGCTCCCGGAACTGCTTGAAGCGCTCGGCGTAGAACTCATTTCAATCAATGCGCAGCACGCGCTCTCCTCCGTCGAACCGGAGCCGCGCACGCGCGATCCATTCGATCGCTTGCTGCTTGCGCAATGCAAAATTGAAGCGCTGCGACTGGTGACGATGGATCGCGCGCTTGTCGATCACCCGCTAGCCGCGAGGACGGCATAGCCAATTAGCGTTGCGCTTTCGCGAGCCGGTCGAAGGCGAGCAACTCCTCCATCAGCGCCCCAAGCTCGGCGAGCGGAATTTGCGTCGCGCCGTCCGAGATCGCCGCGTCGAGGTTCGGATGCGTCTCGACGAAAAGCCCGGCGACGCCCACGGCGACCGCCGCGCGCGCGAGCGTCGCGACGAAACGCCGCTCACCGGATGAGACTGCGCCGGCGCCGCCCGGTTGCTGCACGGCGTGGGTCGCGTCGAAAATAACCGGCGCGCCGGTCGTCTCCTTCAAGATCGGCAAAGCGCGCATATCGGCGATGAGGGCGTTATAGCCGAAGCTCGTTCCCCGCTCGGTGACGAGAACGCCGCCCCCTGCCGCACGCGCCTTTTCGACGGCGTGGACCATGTCCCAGGGCGCGAGAAACTGCCCCTTTTTGATATTGACCGGCCGCCCCGTTTTCGCCGCCGCGACGATGAGGTCGGTCTGCCGGCAAAGAAAAGCGGGTATCTGCAGAAGGTCCACAGTTTCGGCGACGCGCGCGCATTGCCTCGCCTCATGCACGTCGGTCGTGACCGGCAGGCCAGTCTTTTCTTTGATCTCGGCGAAGATCGGCAAAGCGGCCTCGAGCCCGACGCCCCGAGGCGCCGCGGCGCTCGTGCGATTCGCCTTGTCGAAGGAGGCCTTGAAGATGACGCCGATCCCAAGCCGCGCGCCCAAGGCGGCGAGTTCGTCGGCGACGCCAAGCGCCACGTCGCGGCTTTCCAGCGCGCAGGGCCCGGCGATAAGCGTCAGCGGCAGGTCATTGCCGATTTCGACGAGCGCGCGCTGCGAGAAAGCGGAAACCGGATTTTCGCGTAAAGCGCGCTCTAAGCTTTTCGAATCAATCACGTTATCTGCATTTGGGCGATTCCCAAACGCAGCGTGATCTGGGCGCGGGCCGGCTCCGATGATTACGCTTGTCACAAGCGCCTTTTCTCATGTTTTCACGAGCCGCGCGACTTCGGCGCGCAGGACAGGCAGCGCCTCCGCCTCGAACCAGGGATGACGCTTGAGCCAGCCCGTATTGCGCCAGGAGGGGTGGGGTAGGGGGAAGATGAGCGGGCGCGCGCCTTGAAATTCGCGCCAGCGCGCAACGATCTCCGAGACGCCCGCGCCTTTCGGCAGCGCATGTCCGAGCCGCGCGAAATGATAGTCCTGCGCGAAACGTCCGATCGCGAGCACGGTCTCGACCTTGGGCAGGGCGGCGAAGAGTTCGTCGTGCCACAGCGCCCGGCATTCGGGGCGCGGCGGCAGGTCGCCGCCCGCGGCGTCGTTGCCGGGGAAGCAAAAGCCCATCGGCGCGATGGCGATGCGGGACACGTCGTAAAAGGTCTCGCGATCGACCGCCATCCAGTCGCGCAGCCGATTGCCGGAGGGATCGTTGAAGGGAAGGCCTGTCTGATTGACGAGATTGCCGGGCGCCTGGCTCGCGATGAGCAGCCGCGCCGTCGCGGAGACGCGCAGCACCGGCCGCGGCTCATGCGGCAGTTTCGCGCCCTTGGGCGTCTCGACGCAGAATCGGCAGGCGCGGATGCGCCCCGCAATCTCATCGAGTTTCCTGGCGGATGCGCGCCCGGTCATCTAGGCCGCAATGCTGGGGCGCGCCGAAACTTCCGCGCGCCATCGCGAAAGATGCGGCAGATTTTCCGGAATTTCGACCCGCGCGAGTTTTGTCAGATCCATCGCGACGATGGCGGTGATGTCGGCGATGGTGAAGTCGTCGGAGGCGATGAAGCGGCGCGAGGCGAGCTCCTGATCGAGAAAGCGCATCATATTTTGCGCGCGGGGCCGCTGATGCTCGGCGAATTCCGGCCTCTGAGGCGATTCAAGCCGCGCCAGCGCCGGGTGGCTGTGACGAAAGGCGAGCGCCACCGGAAGGAACAGGCGGAATTCGACGCGGCGCTGCCACATCTCGACGAAAGCCTGGTCGCGCGCATCTCGCCCGAAGAGCGGCGGCTCGGGGTGAAGCGATTCGATGTAGCGGCAGATGGCGACGGATTCGGTGAGCGTCGCGCCGTCGTCGAGGACAAGCGCCGGCGTTTCTTTCAGCGCGTTGACGGCCGCATAGGCCTCGTCCTTGTGTTCCTGCGCCATTAGATTGACGTCGCGAACGGGAATCGCGACGTTTTTCTCAGCCAGAAAAATGCGGACGCGTCTCGGATTGGGCGCGAGCGGCGTATTGTAGAGCATCATGTCGGTCTCATTCTCGGCTTCGGATATGGGGGTTCTCGGCCTCGCTGGCGAGGGCGCTCTCGTCAAATGTGGCCGCGTTGGCGGCGGCTCGCAGTTTTGCGGCCATGATTTAAATTAGGCGCTATGACGAACGACCTCCCGACTCAACCGGCCGCCGCGCTCGTGCTCTTTTCCGGCGGCCAGGATTCGACGACCTGCCTCGCCTGGGCGCTTGAGCGCTTCCCCCGCGTCGAGACGGTCGGCTTTGACTATGGCCAGCGCCACAGGATCGAACTCGAGCGCCGCGCGACGCTGCGCGAGGGGTTGAAGCGCATTTCGCCGCTCTGGGCCGAAAGACTGGGCGAGGATCACACGATCGCCATGGGCGCGCTTGGCGAGATTTCCGATACGTCGCTGACGCGCAAGGCCGAGATCGCCATGGGCGCGGACGGCCTGCCCAATACTTTCGTGCCGGGGCGTAATCTCTTGTTCCTCGCCTTCGCGGCGGCGGTCGCCTATCGGCGCGGGGTCGCCGATCTCGTCGGCGGCATGTGCCAGACGGATTATTCCGGCTATCCCGATTGCCGCGACGACACGATTCGCGCCATGGCGCGGGCCTTGAGCCTTGGCCTCGATCGCGAAATCCGCGTGCATACGCCGCTGATGTGGATCGACAAGGCGGAGACCTGGCGGCTTGCCGAGGCGCTCGGCGGCGAGGCGCTGACGCAGCTCATCATCGAGGAGAGCCACACCTGCTATCTCGGCGAGCGCGGCCGGCGCTTCGACTGGGGCTATGGCTGCGGCGAGTGTCCCGCCTGCCTCTTGCGCGCGGCGGGCTGGGAGAAATACCGCGCCGCGCAGGCGTCGCGGTCCGGGAGCTGATCGCCCTTATCAACAACCGATCTCGCAGAACTGTTGCGCATCCGCCACAGGGCGACGCTTAAGCGCCCTTAGGGCGGTTGCGCGATTGACAGGGCGCGGCCGCGTCGGGATACGTTATATTGTAACGTATGGATGTTATAACATCTGAACGACGCGGGAGCCGCGAAAGCCATGAAGAAAAATCTCGAACGCGCTTTTCTGGCGGGAAGCGTCGTCGCGATCGCCATCGGATGCGATGGCGTCGCGCAGGCCCAACAGTCCTTGCCGACGATCGACGTCGGCGCGGTAAGCCCGATCAAGCGCGGCAAATCGGCAGCGGCCGCGCAATCCGTTTCCGCGCCCGGCAGGCCAAGCCAGCGAGACGCCGGTCCGAGTGGGCCCCCTCCGGCCGAGGTTACCGAGAAAGACCCGCAGGGCGTCCTCCCCATCGTCGCGGATCAATTCGCGACCGTGACGGTCGTCCCCAATGCGGAGCTGCGCCGCTCCACCGGCGCGACGCTCGGCGACGTGCTGTTCGCCAAGCCGGGAATCACGGGGTCGAGCTATGCGCCAGGCGCTGCGAGCCGTCCCATCGTGCGCGGCCTCGACAATTACCGTGTGCGCATCCAGGAGAATGGCCTCGGCGCGAGCGGCGTTTCGGAGCTTGGCGAAGACCACGCCGTCCCGGTCGATCCCTTGGGCGCGAGCCAGGTCGAGGTGGTGCGCGGCCCGGCGACGCTGCGCTGGGGCTCGCAGGCGATCGGCGGCGTCGTCAATGTCGAGAACAACCGCATTCCGACCGCGCTTCCGTGCCGGCTCGCCGCGGCGCCTTTCGCCGATACGGAGGGATGCTCCATCGTCGAATCGCGCGGCGCGGTTTCGACCGTCGACAACAGGCTCGAAAACGCCACCCTCATCGACGCCGGCAAGGGCAATGTCGCGATCCACGCCGACATCCACGGCCGGCGCGCGAGCGACTATCGCATCCCCGGCTATCCCTATCTCTTCCCCGGGGACCCGCCGCCTTTCGTCGATGGGCGCCAGCCCAATTCGTCGGCGCGCTCGGCGGGAGGGTCGGTCGGCGCCTCCTACTTCTTCGATTCGGGCTTCATCGGCTTCGCCGTCACCCAGTTCGACATGCGCTACCATATTCCCGGCGTCGAGCCGACGGCGAGCAATACGCGCATCGAAATGCGCCAGACGCGCGCGACCAGCAAGGGCGAGTTTCGCCCGCCGTCGGCGTATATAGAGGCGATTCGCTTTTGGGCGGGGCTCACCGACTACAAGCATCACGAACTTGGCAATGAAAACGACTTCGACGGCGTCCAGCAGACCTTCACCAATAAGGAGCTGGAGGCGCGCCTTGAGACGCAATTGCGCCCCGTCGAACTGCCTTTCGCGACGCTGACGAGCGCCTTCGGCGTTCAAGGCTGGCATCAGATATTGACCGCGCCGGGACTCGAAGGCGGCCTCTTCGATCCCAATCGCACGCGCAGCGTCGCCGGCTTTCTCTTCAATGAATTCAAATTCAGCGACACGCAGAAGATGCAGCTCGCGGGCCGCATCGAACATGCGACCGTCTCCGGGGCCTTTCCCGAGCTTCTCGTCGATCCCTCGCAGCAGATTCAGCGCGTGCGCAACTTCACCCCCAAAAGCGGCGCGATCGGCTTTCTGCAGGATTTGCCCGACGGCCTCGTTGCGAGCGTCACCGCGCAATATGTCGAGCGGGCGCCGCGGGCGCCGGAACTCTTCTCGCGCGGCGTCCATGACGCCACCGGGACCTTCGACATCGGAAATCCCAATCTCGCGATCGAAGGCGCCAAGAGCGTCGAAATCGGCCTGCGCCGTCCGATGGGCCCCTTCCGCTTCGAGGCGACGGCTTTCGTGACCCGCTTCGACGGCTTCATCTTCCGCAATCTCACCGGCGCGGTCTGCGAAGCGGATTTCGCGAGCTGCGCCATCGATGGCGAAGGCGATCTGCGCCAGGCTTTTTATGCGCAGCGCAACGCCCTGTTTCGCGGCGGCGAGTTCCAGAGCCAGCTCGACCTCGCGCCGCTCCTTGGCGGCGTGTTCGGCGCCGAAAACCAGTTCGACGTGGTGCGCGCGACTTTCGCTGGCGGGGGCAATGTGCCGCGCATTCCGCCGGTGCGGTTAGGGGGCGGCCTGTTCTGGCGCGACGCCAATTGGCTGATGCGCGTCAATCTGCTGCACGCCTTCGCGCAGAGGAATATCGACCCGATCGCCGAGACGCCGACCAAGGGCTATAATCTGCTGCGGGCGGAGATCAGCTATCGGCAGCTCTTCGATCCGGGCGATCCGCGCGGCCGCGCCGTGACCTTCGGGCTGGTCGGCGACAATCTTCTCAATGTGGACATGCGCAACAGCGTCTCCTTCCGTAAGGACGAAGTGTTGCTGCCCGGCGCCAATCTGCGCTTCTTCACCAGCGTGAGTTTTTAGGACAAGGGGCGCAGGGTGAGCGCATGAAGTTTTCTCATCCTGAGTGTCTGGCCCAGGATACGAAACCTCATCCTGAGGAGCCGCCGAATGGCGGCGTCTCGAAGGATGCTCCAGAAGCGGGACTCGAGGCGTTCCCACCCTTCGAGACGCGCCTTTCAGGCGCTCCCCAGGGTGAGGGAACGGATATGAGGTCAGACTCTCAGGATGAGGGCGAGGAGAACTGTCTCCACCCCATCGCGCTGGGAAGGGGGCCGACCGGCTTGATCGCGCGCGCGAAATCGGGCATAGGCTCGGGCTAACGATGCGCTGGGCGTTTCCCGGCGAGTTTTCCATTGCCGGGGATAGACCGATGAAAGTCCGTAACTCGCTGAAGTCCTTGCGTTCGCGCCATCGCGCCAATCAGATCGTGCGCCGCAAGGGCCGCGTCTATGTCATCAACAAGGTGCAGAAGCGTTACAAGGCCCGCCAGGGCTGAGCGTTTTCGCCTTCGAATTCGGAAAGCCGCGAGCCTGCGCTTCGCGGCTTTTGTCGTTTTAGCGGCCCGTCAACGCCAGCACATGGACGCCGACGCTGCGGGCGAGGGCCTCGACGTCATAACCGCCTTCGAGCAGCGAGACGATTCGGCCGCCGCAGCGCCGGTCGGCGATCTCCATGATCCTTTTGGTCGCGTCGCTGTAATCCGCTTCGACAAGCCGCAGCCCGCCGAGCGGATCGCGCTCATGGGCGTCGAAGCCCGCCGAGATGAGAATGAGATCGGGACGGAACGCTTCGAGCCGCGGCAGGATGCGTTCGATGAGCGCTTCGCTGAAGACGTCGCCCGTCGAGCCGGCGAGAAGCGGCGCGTTGACGATCGTGTCATGCGCGCCGGTCTCGTTATAACCGCCCGTGCCCGGATAGAAGGGCGCCTGATGGGTGGAGCAGAACAGGACGCTCCCATCCGACCAGAAGATTTCCTGCGTCCCATTGCCGTGATGCACGTCGAAATCGACGATGGCGACGCGTTCCGCGCCATGCGCGGCCTGGGCGTGGCGGGCCGCGACGGCGATATTGTTGACGAAACAGAAGCCCATCGGATTATGCGGCCCGGCGTGATGGCCCGGCGGGCGCGTGGCGACGAAGGCGTTGTCGGCTTTTTCGGTCATCACTTGGTCCACGGCGGCGATCGCGCCGCCCGCCGCCCGCCAGACGGCTTCGATCGTTTTCGGGCACATGAGCGTGTCGGCGTCGAGCGCGACATAGCCCTGGCGGGGAGCCGCCTCCTCCAGCGCCAGAAGATAGGATTGCGGGTGAACGCGCAGCAGCGCCTCGGGCTCCGCGCGAGGCGCGCTGGCGCGGATCAACCCGGCGAAAGGCGCTTCCGCCAGGGCGCGTGCGATCGCGCGCAGGCGTTCGGGCCTTTCCGGGTGGCCGGGGCCCATCTCATGCTCAAGTCCGCTCTCATGTGTGACGAGAAGGGTTCTCAAAGCCGCGCCGCCCTGGGGACAACCGGCGGCCCCCCGCCAACCCAGCAGGTCGATATTCCGCCCTTGTTTTGCGCCTGTCCATGAAAAATAGCGAGATAAAAAACAGTAAGATGAGAGGCAGGGAGGGATAGGGCGCAACCCTCCTGCGCGGGCCGCCGCGTGGCGCCGCCGCAACAGTGGGGGAATAATTCCGAAGACGTGATCCGCGCGGGAAAGTTCATGCTAAGAAGAGCGCAACAAATCTATTCGCGGCGGAAAGGAGTGCCCGAAATGAATTTCAAGCATATGACGGCGGCGGCGGTTTTCGCTGGCCTTATCGCTGGTTGTAACGTCATGGGGACGCCGCTTCCCGATCCGAGGCTCAGTGGCCGCGACGCGGAATTCATGGCGCTCGCGCCGCAGGCGCGGGTCAACTCGCAGTTCGAGCGTTATCTTGTCGATTACAAGACGAACGAGCCGGTCGGTTCGATCATCGTCGATAATAACGCCAAGTTCCTTTACTATGTCATGCCGGGCGGCAAGGCTGTGCGTTATGGCGTCGCCACCGGGCAGGACGCGATGGCCTTCACCGGCCGCGCCTATGTCGGCGGCATGCAGGAATGGCCGCGCTGGATCCCGCCCAAGGACATGCTCGAGCGCTGGCCGCATCTCCAGCCGACGGCGGACGCCGGCGGCCTGCCCGGCGGTCCGGACAATCCGCTCGGCTCCCGCGCCCTCTATCTCTATCAGGACGGCAAGGACACGCTCTATCGCATCCACGGCACCAATGAGCCGGACAAGATCGGCCAGGCGGTGTCCTCGGGCTGCATCCGCATGCGCGACATCGACGCCATCGACCTTTACAACCGCGTCAAGGTCGGCACGAAAGTCGTGGTGCTCTAATCCTTTGAATTGACGCACTCGGCGCCGCGTCACGCGGCGGGCGAAGAAGTGGGGCGCTCCCTTCACGACGGAGGGGGCGCCCTTTGCCTTTGCGTCTCGGCCGCCCCTGCGGCTCGCAAGAAAAAATTTACCATGTGCGCCCCCACACGGCGCTTGCCGCGCCCCCTCCCTAAAGTGGTCACGCTCGCGATTGGGCGGTGGGGAAAGACAGGGAGGGTGTCATGCGTCCTACGAAAAGCATCGGCGTGATGGCGCTTATTGTTTTCGTTCTCCTTCTGGAGTGCGTGGGCGCAGGCGCTTATCTGGCTTCCTCCGCCCATGCCGATCCGTCGGACGCCTGCTACGGCTATGCGATCTGCGATTAATTGTCAGGACCATGCTTTTTTGGTGGAACGCGAGCGTCGTAATTTGCGTTTGTTCCAAAGAAGGGCCGGCGCCCTTGGGCGTTCGCTCCGCCGAGCGGCAGCCCGGGACGCCGCGCCCTTCAGTTTTCGCTGTGTCAAAGTTGCGGCGGAAGGGTTGGGGCCCGCCATGCGTCATCTAGCGTTATATGCGCTGCTGCTTTTCCTGTTCGCCGCCGGCGTCGCCAGCGCGGCGTCGATCTTTGGGTCGCCTCCCGGCGCGGATGATTTCTGCTTTGGATATGCGATCTGCGAATAGCGGCGGACGATCGAGCATTTGCCGCCGCGGCGGAGGCCATCCTGGCCAAGGCCGCGGCGCGCGCTCAAGCAGCCGGAAACCCGCTAAGAAGCGCCGACCTATAACGGCGGCTATGCCGAAAGCTTTGCGCGCGCCAATCGGCGGAGCCGCGCCACGCGACGTTCGAAAGCGCGGCGTTCGTGGCCGATGACCTCGGCGATCCGCGCGCGTATCGCCCCCACGACTTTATGGACATGCGCCTTGACAGGCGCCACGAGCGCATGCGCCCAGGCGCGGATGTCGAGCATGATCGAATAGAATCTGCAAAACCATTGCATCTGCATAAGTTTGTCGCGGCAGATGTCGAACAGGAAAGACGTGATCCCCAGCGCCAAGGTCTTGGCGACGATAATCGCGATGAGACCATTGACGACATGGCCATGCGCGATGAGGCTGAGGGCGACGAATTTGAAGGGCAGGACCGAGACCGCCGGCACGGCGAAGAGCAGCAGGGTCCTTTGCGGCGAGAGCTTCGCCACAACGCCTTCGAGCCAGGGTTCGATGCGCGCGATCCCCAGCTCATGGCCGAGCGCGCGCAGCCACTCCTTGAGATGGTCCCAAAGCCAGCTCTCAATGAGAAAGAGAACCGCCAGCGTGAACCAGAAGGCGCGGTTGAGCCGCCGTTTCCAGCCTTCGACGTCGCGGAGCCATTCGACCGCCCGTTTTGACCACATGCGGAAAGCGTCCATCAGACGCTCTTTCCATTCTTCCATGGACTGTCCCTTGATCGCGCCGGCGGCGCGTTCGATGTCGGGCGTCGCCTCTTAAAGTTCAAGACGCTGGCGCGCGCGGCCGGATGACGGAGCGCGAATCGTCTAGCGCGAATCGTAAATCGCAGCGGCGCGCGAAACGGCTCAAATATGGATGGCGCGCTTGGCGACGGCGAGCGCCGCCTCCCGCACCGCCTCCGAGAGCGTCGGATGGGCATGGCAGGTGCGCGCGAGGTCCTCCGCCGAGCCGGAAAATTCCATCAGCACGGCGGCTTCCGCGATCAATTCGCCCGCCCCCGCGCCGAGAATATGGACGCCCACGACCCGATCGGTCGCCGCGTTGGCGATGATCTTAACGAAGCCGTCGGTCGCTCGCATCGCCCGCGCGCGGCCATTGGCGGAAAAGGGAAATCTGCCGACGGCGATGGCGATTCCCTTGGCTTTCGCCTCTTCTTCGCTCAACCCCACCGCCGCGACTTCCGGCATTGTGTAAACGACGCTGGGGATGACGCCGTAATTCACATGTCCCGCCTGGCCGGCGAGGATTTCGGCGACGGCGATTCCCTCGTCCTCCGCCTTATGAGCGAGCATCGGCCCGCGCACGACGTCGCCGATGGCATAGACGCCGGGGATGTTGGTCGCGAAATGGTCGTCGATGACGATGCGCCCGCGCTCCTGCGCGACGCCGGCTTCTTCGAGCCCGAGACCCAGCGTGTAGGGAATGCGTCCCGTCGCGATCAGCACGGCGTCGGCTTCGATTGTATCGGAGACGGCGCCGTCGACCGAGGAATAGGATACGATGGCGCGCGTCTCCTGGCCGGCGCCCGTCCGCGCGACGCCCGTCACCTTGGAGCCGAGATGGAAGACTATGCCTTGCTTCTCGAGGATTTTCTGAAAGCGCGTCGCGATTTCGAGGTCGAAGCCGGGCAGGACGCGGTCGAGATATTCGATCGCCGTGACCTTCGCGCCGAGGCGGCGCCATACCGAGCCGAGCTCCAGCCCGATGACGCCGGCCCCGACGATGACAAGGCGTTCCGGGATCTTCTCGAGCGCCAGCGCGCCGGTCGAGGAAAGGACCAGCTTTTCGTCGATGGCGATTTCGGCGCCCGAGGCGTCGCGCAAGGGCGCGACCGCCGAACCGCTGGCGATGACGACGTTCTTCGTCTGCAGGGTCTGCGTCGCGCCATCGGCGCCGACGACCTCGACCTCGATATTGCCCTCGCACGCGCCCTTGAGGCGCCCGACGCCGCGATAGGAATCGATCTTGTTCTTCTTGAACAGGAAGGCGACGCCATTGACATTGGCGCCGACCGTGTCCGCCTTGTGCTTCATCATCGCGGAGAGATCGAGACGCGGCGGGTCGACGACGACGCCGAGCGGCGCAAGCCCATGGCCGGCTTCCTCGAACATATGCGAGGCGTGCAGCAGCGCCTTGGAAGGAATGCAGCCGACATTGAGGCATGTGCCGCCGAAGGTCGCATCCTTCTCGACGACGGCGGTCCTGAGGCCGAGTTGCGCCGCGCGGATGGCGCAGACATAGCCGCCGGGGCCAGAGCCGATCACCACAAGGTCATAGGTCATGTCTTCCGCATCTCTTAAAGAAGGACGCAAGCGGCGAAGGATCGTCCCCCGCGCTCAAGACAGGTCAGCCTGCGGCCCATAGATAGATCAGCGTCGCGAGAACGCCGATGGCGGTCTGTCCGATTTCGAGGCGTCCCCATAATTTGATGACATTTCGCGCCTCATGCGCTGCATCGGCGCCGATGAGCGCCAATATCCGATTGTTGAGCGGCACGATGGCGAGATAAGTGTACGGCCAGCTCGAAATGACGACGAGCGCGCCAAAAACCCATCTCACGTCTTCGAGTTCGCGATAGGCGATAAATCCGAAGAGCGCCGCGACCGCTGCAAGCCCTCCGAGCAAGACGAAGCCGCGATGGTCGGAGGGCTCCCATTCCTTGATCAGCGCGTCGTCGCTCAGGGCGAGACGCGCCGGCTGCTCCACATAATTGACGTAAAGCGACGCGCCGGTGAAGGCTCCGGCGGTCGCGAGCGCAAGCGAACCAATGATCATTCAAACATTCCTCTGGCAGTCGGCAGTCGGTCTTTGGCGGTCGGACGCGATCCACGCCGGCCGCTTCTTTAAGCCGATTCGATCGCTTCCTCGTCGCAGACGATGCGGGCGTTGGCCTCGGCTTCGGCGGCGATGTCGATCTTGACGGCCTTGACCGCCTGCTTTTCTTTCTCGCTTTCGGTGAAATGGTCGAAAAAGACCCGCATCGCGCGATCGACGCCGTAGGGACTGATGCGGCGCGTGTCCTCCCGATAGAACATCGGCGCATTGGGCGATACGGTCGAGAGATCGTAGGAAGGAAAATAGGCGATGTTCGGCCTCGCGCGCACCACTTCGTCGGCGGCGGCGCGCAAAATCGCCTTCACCGCGCTGTTCGATTCGATGACGTGGCGGTCTTCATAGGTTGCGATAATGCCGACGGGCGAGACGCTGAGCACGATGCGCGCCTTGGGGTTCACCTCGCGGATGCGATCGACGGAGGCAAGGAAATCCCGCACCACTTCGCTCACCGTCATATTGTAGAATTCATAAACATTCGGATCCCATTCGCCGCCGGCGACGCCGGGCGCAAGCTGCAGGATCGCGCCGTCGGGCTTGTGGCGCCATGTCTCCGTATGGCCGAAGGTGAAGACGAAGACGTCCATCGTCTCCAACATATGGCGGACTGCGGCGAGATGCCGCGTGCGGTCGGCGCGCATGTCGTCGACCGTGGCGTATCCGTCCGGCTCGATGCGCGGCCGGAAGGGGTCGACGAAGCGCCCGTCCTCGGGCCGGGTCCAATAGTCGAGCGCAGGCGTAAAGCGCCCATAGGCGCGTTCGATGAGTTGGCGCAATTGCGCCGTCGTATAGAGATTGCCGTAGCGGCAAGAATACATCGAGTAATTGCGGCGCAGCGCCTCTTCCGGCGAGACGCCGGCCGGCGGGTCTTCGGCGAGATAATAATGAAATCCGCTCGCCTGCAGGCGCTGGGCGATCTCCTGCGCGAAGCAGCTTCCCCCGGTCGCGACCTTGTCATGCGACGAAATCTTGAAAGGCGTGCGGATGATGGGATCGAGCGCGAAAGGCGGCAGGGAGGTCACCGCCTTGCGCCAGAAGCGATGGTCGGGTAGGGAGCTATAGGGGTTCTCCGCCATGGTCGCACTCCTGTTCGATCCGGCTGATTCTCGTGCGGATCGGGCTGTTGCGCCGATCTTTCCGCCAGGCGCCGCCTCGCGTCGCAACATAGACGGCGTCCGCCCGATTGTCACCCGCGGGCGCCAGCGAAGAAAAGCGCGCCGCCGCCGTCAATTCGGTAAAAGACCGTATGTTATCGCAAGTCGACAAACAGCTGATCAAATCCTGGCGTCAATACGCCATCGAGCCGCAGCTCGCAAAAATCACCGGCCGCGTGCTGCGCAACACCGGGCCGCGCATCGCAGTCGTCGGCAATTGTCAGAGCTTTGGCGTCGCCTATGCGATGAAGGTGCTCGATCCGAGCGCCACGGTGGATCATTTCGTAATGGTCGCCCGGGCGCGGGCCAATATGGGATTCTTCGCGAAAACGCTCGCGACCTACGATTATGTCTTCTCGCATGATTTTCTGGATGGCCATGTGCGCGGCGGCGGATCGGAGGAATTATGCCGACGCCTGCCGAAAACCCTGATTTTTCCGGCGATCACCTTCGCCGCTTTTCATCCGGACCTCATCTATATTCACGATCTGGCGCAGATGCACGGCTTCGTCTGCGGCCCGATCGGGCCCTATCATTCAGCGATTGGCCTTTTCGCCTATCGCAAGGGTCTGTCGCTCGAAATGGCGAACGCTCTTTTCCACGAGAATGTATTCGAGGCGCTCGGCTATTTCGACGTGTGGAACGAAGCCGCGCGCGAACTGCTTGATACGACGCGGGAGCGATATGGCGTCGATCTCTCCGCCGAATTGATGAACTGGTCGCGGCGCGGCGTCTTCATGTACAGCACGGTGCATCCGATGAGTTTCGTGCTGTTCGATCTCGCCAAGAAACTATTCGAAAAAGTCGGGCTCAAGCCGCGCGCGGTCAATTTCAATTATTACGACGTGCACGACCTCGCGCGCAGCGAGATTTTTCCGATTTATCCGCCGATCGCCAAGCGCTTCGGCGCGCTGGGCGGCTATATGTTCAAGCTGCAGAACCATCATATTTCGACGACGGTCGGCGACTTCCTGACGCTGCCGCAGTTTCTCGCCTCCTGCTATAAAATTTACGGCAATTACGACTCGGCGAAAATCGGCAATCCGCGCGTCGACGCCTGGCTCGCCGACGAGGCGACGAGCGCTCTGCTCGTGCGGCTCGCGCGCGAAAATTTCGTTGCGGGGCGCATGCCGACGCTCTGACGTGAAATCCAAATGACGAAATCGACGGACGTCATTCCCGGCAGGCCGAAGGCCTGACCGGGAATCCGGAGCAACATAAAAGATATTTGTTGTGATTCTGGATTCCCGATCGCGCGCGGGGCGCGCGCCGGGAATGACAACGGCATGCGCATGGTGTGATGGCGCGCGCTATTTCCAGCGCGTGTCGAATTTCGCCAAATTGAACGGCGGCTTATAGGGATGCAGCGGATTCTCGCCGGAGAAGGCTTTGGTCACGGTGAGGATGCGCTCGCGGTGCTTGAGCGGCGCGAAGCCTGACGGCTCGAGGGCGCCGGTGAAGCCGATAAGATGCGCCGGATCGACATTCAGCTTGAAGGCGGGCGGCGGCCGCATCCAGCTCTGCGCGACGACATTCATATAGGCCGTCTTCAGCATGTGGTTGAGGCCCCATTGCGTCGGCACGAAGCAGGATTTCGACGAATCCGACATGTCCCAATAATAGGTGTCCGGCCGCAATTCGAGCGTCGCGTCGCCCTCGAAAATCGCGATCGAATCGTCGTGCATCAGATGGCGCACCTCGGCGAAGCCCGCGAAAGGATCGACGAGATGATAATAGACGCCGAGGCAAATAATGATGTCGAAGGTCTCGTTGAGCTTCGAGGCTTCATAGATCGAGACGCTCTGATTGATTTCCACATTCGACTTGAGAAGCTGCTTGGCGAGTCGCAGGCCTTGGCCGCTCGCCCAGTTTTGCGACACGTCGTCGGTCGCGAGCACGCGGGCGGCGCCGCGCCGTTCGGCATAGAAGCTCCAATAGCCGTCCCAGCAGCCGATCTCCAGCACGCGTTTGCCGGCGAAGTCGATCTTATCGAGCTCGCTCTCGATGAAGCGCCAGATACGGCGGTGATCGTCCGCTTGCGAAACGCTGACGGCGCGCAGCCCGTCGCCGAAATCGAACTCGTGATACCAATGAATGGCGTCAATTTCTTTTTGCAGAGCTTCTCGCGAAGCCGCGTCCTGCATCGTCATCGAATCTTTCCTCGGCGATGGTTATTTTGAGGCGCGCGTCGCGCTTTGTTTTTGCCGGCGCGGAGTCTGCCTTCATCCGGCGGCATGCGCAAGGCGTCGCGCCTTACGCGTCGACGCGCTCTATTTCCTCGGCGAATGCGCGAATGCGCGGCGCGATTTCGGCGCGAAAGCGCGAGCCGTTGAAGACGCCGTAATGGCCGACGCCTTGCTGCACATAATGCGCCTTGCGGGAGTGGGGAATATTGGCGCACAGCGTCAGCGCCGCTTCCGTCTGGCCGACTCCGGATATGTCGTCCTTCTCGCCCTCGACGGTGAAGAGCGCCGTGCGCCGGATGCTCTTCAGATTGATCAGCGCGTCGCGATGGCGCAGCAGGCCGAGCGGCACCTCGTGGCGGATGAAGACGCGGTCGACCGTCTCGAGATAGAATTCCTCGGTCAGATCCATCACGGCGAGATATTCGTCGTAGAAGTCGCGATGCTTCTCGGCCGAATCGCCGTCGCCTTCGACGAGATGGTTGAACATTTCGAGATGCGCCGAGAGGTGGCGCTCGAGATTCATCGCCATGAAGCCGGAAAGCTGAAGAAAGCCGGGATAGACCCGACGCCCCATGCCGGCGTGCGGAAAGGGCACGGTATGGATGCAGTGACGGCGGAACCATTCGATGCCGCGCTGCTCGGCGAGCTTATTGACCCCCGTCGGCGCGACGCGCGTGTCGATGGGGCCGCCCATCAGCACCATGGAATTGGGAACATCGGGATCGTCGCCCGCCTCCAGCAAGGCGATGGCGCAGATCAGCGGCACCGAGGCCTGGCAGACGCCGAGCGTATGCACCGGCGCGCCATCCGAGGTCGCGGCGAGATGATGCAGCATGTCGGCGACATAGTCGATGTAATCGTCGAGGCCGAAGCGGCCGTCGGCGAGCGAGACGGCCCGCGCGTCCGTCCAGTCGGTTATGTAGACGTCATGCGACGGCAGAAAGGCCTCGACCGTGCCGCGCAGCAGCGTCGCGTAATGGCCGGACATCGGCGCGACGATCAGCAGTTTCGATTGCTTCGGCGCGGCGTCCTGGAATCGCCGGTTGAAATGCAAGAGGCCGCAGAAGGGACGGCTCCAGACGATCTCTTCGGCGATCTCCACCTCAATGCCGTCGACGATGGTGGTGTCGAGCCCGAAAATCGGTTTGCCGTAGCGGCGCGTCATGCGCTCGAACAGTTCCGCCGAGGCGGCGATGCTGCGTCCAAACGAGGTGTCATGCAGCGGATTGAGCGGATTTTTGATTGTATGCAGCATGGCGTCCGTTACGGCGCGCGCTGGCGTGAAGGCCAGATGCATCATTTCGTAAAGTTGATACGCCATTCGGTCCATCGTCACGCCTTTCCCGCCACCCCCCTCGCAGCCGCCGCGCCGCGTGTCATGTTGCGCTGCACAATAGGGCCTTATAACATATTCATATTGGGGAAAAATGGAAGCCTTGGCGACCTGGACATCGTCAGCAAAGACGATAAGCGCAGAAAAAAGCCTAAATAATTACCAAAGAAAGGCGAAGATCGCGATCAGCGCCCAGAGCGTCAGCGCGCCGCGCCGAGAGAGCGCGAGCGCGCGGGCGATATCGGGGCGGCCCGCCTCCCGCCTTCCCTCGCCGAGCGTCGCGCCGGCGAGCGTCCTTCCGCCATAGGCGCGCGGACCCCCCAGCATGAGGCCGAGCGCGCCAGCCATCGCGGCCTCCGGCCAGCCGGCGTTGGGGGAGGCGTGTTTCGCCGCGTCGCGACGCGCGCAT
>NZ_JAZHYN010000036.1:0-32492 GCF_036576025.1 Methylocystis borbori
GGCTCGGCGCCGAGGGCCTGCGCCCCCTCGCGTCCTCCGCCGAGAGCGGCCGTCGGGGCGCGTCGCACCTGCGCGTCGTGAAATAGAGGCGCGCGTGACGCCGTCCGCCTTCATCGAAGAAGCCGATCTCCATGCGCTCGTCGACGGAGAGCTCGATCCCGAACGGCGTCGCAAGGTCGAGGACCATCTTCTCCAGCATCCAGAGGACGCGGCGCTCGTCGAGGGCTGGCGGCGCCAGAACGCGGCGCTGCGCGCCGGGGCGGTCGAAATCCGCCGCCAGAGCGGCGCTATTCTCGCCGCCAACGCGCTCGACGTCGCCGAGGCGAAGGCGCGCGGCACGGCGCCCGCCTTCCTCGATCGGCTGACGCTCGATCCCGCCCGTGTCGAGGCGATCGCGCGCGGCCTCGAAGAGGTCGCCGATCTGCCCGATCCCGTCGGGCGCGTGCTGGCGCGGTTCGAGCGTCCCAATGGGTTGAAGATCGAGCGCGTTTCGACGCCGCTCGGCGTCATCGGCGTCATCTATGAGAGCCGGCCGAACGTCACCGCCGACGCCGGCGCGCTGTGTCTGAAGGCCGGCAACGCCGCCATCCTGCGCGGCGGCTCCGAGAGCCTGCGCTCCTCTAGCGCCATTCACGCCTGCCTGGTCGCCGGGCTTAAGGCGTCAGGCCTCCCCGAGGCGGCGATCTCCCTTGTCGCGACGGCGGATCGCTCCGCCGTCGGCGCCATGCTTGCGGGCCTCGACGGCAATATCGACGTGATCGTGCCGCGCGGCGGCAAGAATCTCGTGGCGCGCGTGCAGCATGAGGCGCGCGTGCCGGTCTTCGCGCATCTCGAAGGCATCGTGCATGTCTTCGTGCACAAGGACGCCGATCTCGACATGGCGAAGCGCGTGCTGCTCAACGCCAAGATGCGCCGCACCGGCATTTGCGGCGCGGCGGAGACGCTGCTCGTCGACAAGGCCTGCGCGGCGACGCATCTTGCGCCGCTCGTCGCCATGCTCATCGACGCCGGCTGCGAAGTGCGCGGCGACGCCGCGACGCAAGCCGCCGATGCGCGGGTCAAGCAAGCGAGCGAAGAGGACTGGCGCGCTGAATATCTCGACGCGATCATCGCCGCGCGCGTCGTCGATGGTTTAGAGGGCGCGATCGAGCATATCGAGACCTATGGCTCGCATCACACCGATTGCATCATCACCCGCGACGAAGAGGCGGCGCGGCGCTTCATGAACGAGGTCGATTCCGCCATCGTGCTGCACAACGCCTCGACGCAATTCGCCGACGGCGGCGAATTCGGCTTTGGCGCCGAGATCGGCATCGCCACGGGCCGCATGCACGCCCGCGGGCCGGTGGGCGTCGAACAGCTCACCTCCTTCAAATATCGCGTCCATGGCGAAGGCCAGGTGCGGGGGTGAGCGCCGTTTATTCGCACGGCGTCGGCCAGGGATGTCATTCCCGGCAGGCCGAAGGCCTGACCGGGAATCCAGAGCCGATCCACGAATGCTGGCCTTGCTCTGGATTCTCGATCGCTTCGCTGTCGCGAAGCGTCGGGAACGACATCCGGGCTGTTCAACCGGGTATGGCATGACGCCGCCCTTCCCGCGTCTCCCGCCTCACGCGCCCGGCATGCGCATCGGCCTTTTCGGCGGCTCCTTCGATCCGCCGCATGAAGGCCATGCGCTCGTCTCGCGCATCGCGCTCGCAAGGCTAAGACTCGATCGCTTGTGGTGGGTCGTCTCGCCCGGCAATCCGCTGAAGGACGCGAGCGAATTGCCGTCGATAGAGGCGCGGATCGCCGCGGCGAAAAAAATCCTGCGTGATCCGCGCGTCGCCTTTACCGGATTTGAAGCCGAGATCGGCGCGCGTTTCACTTGCGACACGCTCGATTATTTGCGCATTCATTGTCCCGGCGTGCGCTTCGTCTGGATCATGGGCGCCGATAATCTCTTGCAATTCCATCGCTGGCGGCGATGGCAAGAGATCGCGCGCAGCATGCCCATCGCCATCATCGACCGGCCGGGGGCGACGCTCAAGGCCGCAAACGCCAAGGCCGCGGTTTATTTTAAAAGCGCGCGGCTTCCCGAAAAGGAAGCGGCGCTTCTCGCCGTCACGCCGCCGCCCGCCTTCATTTATCTGCACGGGCGACGGATCGAGCGCTCGTCGACCGAATTGCGCGAAAGCTATTTGCGCTCGAACAACGGCAAGATCCAGCGCTTATAGGCCCAGAAGCTCAAAGGAATGCCGACGAAGATCGCGACCCACATCAGCGCCGAATTATCCGTGCTGCGCTCGTAAAAGCCGCCGCCTTCGGTCACCGATTGCGTATAGGGATTGCGCACGAAGAGCGTGAGGGCGAAGGAGCCGACGACGATGAGCGCGGTCGCGATATAAAGGCTGCGCGGAATGACGAACTTCGGCAGCTGGTTCTGCGCCGGCGGCTCGTCTTGAGGCATCCCCGGCGGCTCGTCCTGCGGCGTCAGATCGTTTTTTGGTTCTTCGGTCATGGCGAATTCTCCCGAGCTCTCGTGGTCCTGGCTCTTAACCCTTGGCCCCAATATAGGGCGTCGCTACGCCGTCGCGCCATAGACGTCATAGGCCTCGGCGCGCTCGATTTTCGTCGTGACGATGTCGCCGGCGCGCAACGGGCGCCGCGATGCGATAAAGGCGGCGCCGTCGATCTGCGGCGCGTCGGCCTTGGTGCGGCCCTTGGCCAGCGCGCCGGAAGGCCCGCCGCCCGGCTCGTCGATGATGACGGAAAGGCGCTTGCCGACCTTGCGCTTCATCAGCCGCGCGCTGATCTTTTGCTGCCTTTCCATGAAGCGGCGCCAGCGCCTCTCCTTCACGTCCTCCGGCACGGCGGGAAGGCCCAGCGCCTCGGCCGGCGCGCCGGCGACCGCCTCATATTTAAAAACCCCGGCGCGGTCGATCTCGGCCTCCTCCAGCCAGTCGAGGAGATAATCGAAATCCTCCTCCGTCTCGCCGGGAAAGCCGACGATGAAGGTCGAGCGCAGCGCAAGATCGGGACAGGCCGCGCGCCAGGCGCGAATGCGCGCCAGGGTCTTCTCTTCATTCGCCGGCCGTTTCATCGCTTTCAGCACATTAGGCGCCGCATGTTGGAACGGAATGTCGAGATAGGGGAGCACTTTCCCCTCCGCCATTAATGGCATGATCTCGTCGACATGGGGATAAGGATAGACGTAATGCAGCCGCACCCAGAGGCCGAGGTCGCCGAGCTCCCGCGCGAGATCGAGAAAACGCGCGCGCACATTGCGCTCGCCGAACATGCTTTCGGCGTAGCGAATGTCGCGGCCATAGGCGCTCGTATCCTGCGAGATGACCAGCAATTCCTTCACGCCGGCGCGCGCGAGCTTTTCGGCTTCGCGCAAGACTTCCGCCGCCGGGCGCGAGACGAGCGGCCCGCGTAGATGCGGAATGATGCAGAAGGAGCAGCTATTGTCGCAGCCTTCGGAAATCTTCAGATAGGCGTAGTGCCGCGGCGTGAGCTTCACGCCCTGTTCGGGCAGGAGATCGAGGAAAGGGTCGTGCGCGGGCGCTGCGGCGCGATGCACGGCCTCGACCACGCTTTCATATTGCTGCGGGCCGGTGATGGCGAGCACTTGCGGAAAGCGCTCGGCGATCGCTTCGGGCTCGGCGCCCATGCAGCCCGTCACGATCACCTTGCCGTTTTCGTTGAGCGCGGCGCCGATCGCCGCCAGCGACTCGGCCTTGGCGCTGTCGAGAAAGCCGCAGGTGTTGACGATGACGACATCGGCGCCGGCGTGGCCGCGCGCGAGCTCATAGCCCTCGGCGCGCAGCCGCGTGACGATGCGCTCGCTGTCGACGAGCGCCTTGGGACAGCCAAGCGAGACGAATGAGACGCGCGGGGCGCCGCCTTGCGGGCTTTGTCGTTCCTGCATGGCGCCCCTTGCCATGCGGCGGCCGGCATTGCAAATCGCCGGCGCGCGTTTAGGCGAGCAGCGCCCCGAGGAGGGCGTAAAGCGCGACGGCGGCGAAGACGATGGTCTGGATCATGAACGCATATACTCCGGCAGGCGCCCCCCGGCAGGCTGGGAGAATTAGAGTCGCCGCGCTTAAGAAATGGTTGAGGCCGCGCTTCTATGCGCGCCCAAACAGGGGCGTATAAAAAAACGCCAATCATTTCGGCGGCATGCAGGCGCGCGGAAAAGAAGATTTGCGCTTGGGCTGGGCTGCTCTTAATGAAATACCGCCTCGCGGGCGGAGCCGGGCCGGAGCCCGCTTTGGCGCCTGCTGCGGCGGAAATGCTCTTCAAAGAAAGCGAGTCGCCTTGCCGAATTCCATAGTGCTCGGAACGGGGTCTTATGCGCCGCGGCGCATCCTCTCCAACGCCGACCTCGAAAAGATCGTCAAGACGAACAATGAGTGGATCGTCAGCCGCACCGGCATCAAAGAGCGCAGAATAGCCGCCGACGACGAAGCGACCTCCGACCTTGCGGCCGCCGCCGCGCGCGAAGCGCTGCAATTCGCCGGCGTCGAGCCGGAAGACGTCGACATGATCGTCGTCTGCACGGTGACGGGCGATACGCCGACGCCCTCCTGCGCCGCCTTCGTGCAGGCGCGGCTCGGCGCGAAGAACGCCTTCGCCTTCGATGTCGGCGCCGCCTGCGCTGGTTCGCTCTATGGGCTGTCCATCGCCGACCAGTTCATCAGAAGCGGCCAGGTGAAGCGCGCGCTCGTCGTCGGCGCCGAGACGCTCAGCCGCTTCGTCGACTGGAGCAATCGCGAGACCTGCGTGCTCTTTGGCGACGCCGCCGGGGCCATTCTGCTCGGCGCGACGGAGGAAGAGGGGCGCGGCGTCCTCGCCGCGAAGCTGCGCACCGACGGCTCGATGACCGGCATCCTCGGCATTTACGGCGGCGGCAGCCGCCGCCCGCCCTCGAGCGAAATGCTGGAGGAGAAGGCGGACAAGATCAAAATGCGCGGGCGCGAGGTCTATAAGGTCGCGATACGGCTGCTGCCCGAGATCGTCGCCGAGACGCTGCAAGCCGCGGGGCTGACGGCGGCGGACATCACCCATGTCATCGCCCATCAGGCCAATCAGCGCATTATCGAGTCCGCGCTGCAAAATCTCGGCGTGCCGCTGGAAAAATGCTGGATCAACATCGACCGCTACGGCAATACGTCGAGCGCCTCGATGCCGATCACGCTCGACGAGGCCAATCGCGCCGGCAAGCTCAAACCGGGCGACGTGATCGCCATGATGGCGATCGGCGCCGGCATGACCTGGGGCGGGGCGGTGCTGCGCTGGTAGGCGCGCCGCAATAGGCGCGCGCCATCGCCCATAGGAATATTTCCCGCCGCTCGAAACGCGCGGGGCAAGCGGTCCGGGACGCTCCGGCCGCCGTTTGGCCGCAGCGCTAAAAAATGTCTTCGGCGCCGGCCTCGTCCCGGACACGGATCGCGTCTCTCCCGTCGCCTCCGGATTGAGGGATTTTTCCCCGGTTAGGGTAGTCTATCCCCGCGCCAATCTCGGATATTGGGCTCAGGCTCCTAGTTTCCGCCCGGGCTGATCCAAAGAGGTCTTGCGACTTTTGGGGCCCGGCGTCTCCGCGCGAAGGAGAAGCCTGAGTAGGCGACGCGCCGCCGGACCGGAGAACGCGGGTCGTTCGCTCCGCCGGATCCGTCCTTCGCCGACGCCGCCCGACCCGGACGGCGCCCTTGCCTTGACGAAGGCGGGAGGAGAATAGGAATTTATTCAGGAGATGTCAAGAGGCCTAGGGGGCTGCTTCTTGGCTGGTCGCCCGCGCTTCATTTGACTCGCACCGGCGCGGGTGCTGTCCCAATTTGAGGAGAGGTGTCCTAATTACCTACCTCTCTGTTTTATCGAGTAGGTGCCCTCTCAATTATCGGATAGCGCTCCAAGCGCGCCGATCTGGTCCAGCGAAAGGTTTTCGAGCTTCTCGGCAGGTATCCCGGCCGCGATTAGCTTGGCCTTCACATCTGGCGTAAGCGCCGCCATAGCACTGGCGCGCCGCTGCATTTTCTTGATGAAGAGATCGAGATGGTCCTTCAAATCACCAAAACTTTGCGGTGACAGCCCGTCCGGGAAGGTGATTACAACGTCCCCTTCATCGAGCGTAATAACCTCTCGCCGCATTCCAGCAGGAGGCTGATCGTGGAAGAAATTCATTCCAACCCGATATTCAGACCGCTTCCCGCCAACGGGCGCGGTGGACTCAACCCGCGCAGATTCCGACCTTTGCGATAAATTTTCCACCGGCTCATCCTCCGGCTCGGCGCTATCCGCCTCACCAGCAGAAATTTTATCAGCATTCCCTAGCTCAGCAAACTGAATATTGTCGAGATATATGGCTAAAAGTTCTCGGGCGTTGTTCTCGCTGTAACCAAAGTCAACCTTAAGCGCACTCCTAGCAATTGGTTCCGCTGGTGGCGCGGCCTTCCATTCTTCCCAAAGCGCCATCATGGCCTTTGGATGCAGCGCAAAGAACTTGTGCGCCTCGGCGTGTTTCTCCGGGCGCTCGTCCAAAAAATAGTTGCGTCCACGGTCTGAGAATTTCAATTTCCGGACATGGCCGCTGGTTACGGAAACAATCAGCCCGTAATAGCGGAGCGCCGCAATAGTCTGGATGCCGCCGCTAGCTTTTTCGCTATACCCCCAGATTTTCACAACATCGGAGGATATGGCCGAGTGGTCCCCGATCGCCGCCCATAGATCGCGAGCGCGATCAATAGCCTTACGCAGCGGGATAAATGGGAAACGTTGGGGCTGCTCGCGAATCTCTGCCATGACACTTCTCCTAGCAGATTCGCTCTATAAAGAACTTTATAGCTGCGGTCAACGGAACTTTATGGAGAAATTTCATAAAAAGTTCTTGCTAGTGCGCGGCGGCCTGCTAAAATACGAAAGGCTAGAGAGAAGAGGCATGAGAAGAGACAGAGCCCCGCGCCGGCTAGCCGACGACGCCGGGGCGAGGACAAAAGGAAGGGCCGCTGCCCCGATCCCCGCGAAGGAAAGGCAACGGCCCTGCGCAATATTTCCCCAGTCGTCTAATGGTAGGACGCCCGCCGTTACAAGTGAGGCAATCCAGGTCCGAATCCTGGCCGGGGAGCCAGCTATTGAGCGAAACCGGGGCCGTCGATGCGGTCCTAGTTTCACGAAGTAATGTAGCAGTTGTTGCTTACTATTTCCAGACTCGCTGAAAGCGGGCCACTCAGAAGGTGAAGAGAATGGCCTGAGAGTTGAAGGGGCCAAAATGACCACCGATTTTGCGACCTTCAACGTGGCGGATTATCTCGATAATGATGAGGTCATCGCGGAATATCTTACCGCCGCCGCCGAAGACGAGAACACTGACGTTCTTCTCTCCGCGTTGGCTGAAGTAGCCAAGTGCGGCTTTCTGTGACGCCGGTGGGTTGAGCCGCAGCGCCAACGATGGGTTGGTTTCCTCATCCTGAGGAGCGGCCGACGGCCGCGTCTCGAAGGACGAGGAAACCTTCATGCGCCCTCTGGAACGCGCCCTCGCGCTTCGAGACGGCTCCTGCGGAGCCTCCTCAGCATCAGGGCGCGAACAGCGATGGCGCTCTCCAGCGTCATTCCCGACAGGCCGAAGGCCTGATCGGGAATCCAGAGCAAATTCACGAATGATTTTTTTCTGGATTCCCGATCGCGCGCGACGCGCGCGTCGGGAATGACATCGAGGCCTATTCCCAAGCGCGCGCGTTGGGAATGACGTCAACGCCCCTCGCCACGGCGCCGTCGGGAATGACAGCTTTGCTTCGCGTTCGACAGCGACGGTTCCGCTGTCCCCTTGACGCGAGGCTGGCGCAGCCAATTTGACCCTGATGCGCCCCAGCGACAGCGAGGGTAAGAAAATGGCTATTTATCGCGTTCGTGAAGTCAAATTCATCGAGACCGAAGGCGGACATGTCAAGCTGAAGGCGCTGCGCGAATATGAGCGCGAAGCATCCGACGCCGCGAGCGTCATCGCCGAGGTCAACCGTTTCTTCGAAATGGAGTTGAGCAGCCCGAAGGCGCTCGACGTCGTCGATTTCGACGAGGTGATCATTCTCGACGACAAGGGCGCCGTCATTGCGCGCTTCGGCGTCGCCGACTTCTGGGAGAAGGAATGGAACGCCGTCGCCGCCAAAGGCGACGCCGCCCATCCGTTGGCCCGCTCAGCTTAATCTGGCGCGCCACGAAACCCTGTTTAAGCGCCGCCGCGCAACGGCGGCGCTCTTATGATCGGCGGCTGATCAGCTTCGCCCGCAGGTGTTGATGACGACCTCGACGCGGCGGTTCTTTTCGCGTCCCTGCGGATTGTCGGAGCCATCGGCGTTCTGGTTCGGCGCGACAGGCTTGCTCTTGCCAAAGCCGCGAGTCGCTAGCGCGTCGGGCGCGAGGCCGCGGCCGACGAGCGCATTGCGCACCGCCGAGGCCCTGCGTTCGCTGAGTTTTTGATTGTAGCCCTCGGAGCCGATGGCGTCGGTGTGGCCTTCGATCGTCGCCAGTTTTCCAGCGGCGCCGATGCGCTCCTGAAGCTCGGCGAGCGCCGGCGCCGCTTCCGCGCGCAAATCCGCGTGATCGAAATCGAAGAGGAAGTCCGATCCGACGCGCAAGCGCTCCTCGCATTTCGTGGTGATGACCTCCACCGCTTTCGGCGGCGGCGCGGATGACGCGACGGCCTCCTTCGCGGCCGCCATGGCGGGGCAGGGCTGCGCATGCGCGGAAGGAAAAGCGGGGCCGCCGATCATGACGCAAAAGGCGCCGGTCTCCTCGCCCTCGACGGTGACGCGAAGAACGCGCCGCCCGGAAGAGTCGATCGGGAAGCTTTTCGTCGTTTCGTCCTTGGCGCCCGACGCCGCGCGCACGAAGGCGGAAGCGGCGACCGCGCCGGAGCCGTCGAGCAGCTCCAATGTGAGGCGCCGCTCGCCCCTTTCGCGCCCCGCGAGCAGCAGTTGCGCGATAAGATCGCCGGGCGCGACGTCGATCGCGACATAATAGGAGCGCGGACCGCTCGCGCCCGGCAAACTCCCGGACACCGAACCCGTCGACGGATCGATCGCCGTCGGACGCATGATCGAGGTGGAGAGATCCTGGCCGAGGGCATGGGTCGAGGCCGCCGAGAGTGACGCGGCGAGCGCGAGGGCGCCGAGGGAGGCTGTCAATTTACGCATGGCGGGCCTCACTTCGCTGCGAGGGCGTCGCCGCCGAATTCGATCTTATACGCGCTCGTCTCGCCGCCTTGCACGGTGAGGCGCAGAACATGTTTGCCGGTGCGGTCGATGGCGAAGCTTCGCGTCGCGTCCGCGCTCGCGTCGGTGCGCGACAGATGATATTCCTGATCGACGCGTCCCTGCTCGTTGAGAAGCTCCAGCGACGCCCATTTCATCGCGCCGGGGCGGCCCGTCAGCGTGATCTGCGTCATCAGATTTCCCGCTTTGAGATCGCCCGCGAGATAATAATAGGAGGCGTGGGCGCCGCCCGGAAATTTGCCGCTGATGACGCCGTCGGCGGGGAGGGGCGTCGGGTTGAAATAGGATTGCGAATTGCCGGCCGCCGCTTCGGCCGGCTGCAGGCCCGGCGCCGCCGAGCCGCCGAGCGCGACGCGGAACGCGCCCGCCTCCGGCCCCTCCGGCGTGACGCGGACGATATAGCGCCCGCCCGCGTCGACCGGAAATACGCGCGTCGCTTCCCGGCCGTCGGCGCCGGCGGTGATGTAGTAGGAGTCGAGCTTGCGGCCCGAGCCGTCGAGCAGCGCGAGGGTGAGCGTCTTATAGTCGCCGCCGCCTTGCGCCGCGATCTGGCTTGCGAGCGCGCCTGGCTTCAGATCGACGGCGAAATAATAATTCGCCGCGCCGCCGCCGACGGGATAGCTCCCCGCGACGACGCCGTTAGAGGGCAGGGCGCTCGGATCGAGAACCGACGTCGAGAAATTTTCCGCATAAGCTGCGGCGGGGAGCAAGGCGCTCAGCAGAAGCGCTGAGGCGAAGTTGCGTTTGATCATCTTCATCTCCTCGGATCGAGTCTGGAACCGCCTGGGCGCGTGAGCCTAGGCCGGGCCTCGATCGGCGAGATGTGCTGCGCCACATATCGCGCGCGTGAGGCGAGAGCGGCGCAATGATGAGAGTCCGTTGCGTCTGCATGGGAAACGCCGCGCGCTAGCGCCCCGCGAACGCTTTTTCGACAGCGGCGAGGTCGATCTTCACCATGCCGAGCATCGCCTGAAAGGCGCGTCCGGCGGCGGCGCGATCTTCATCCATGAACATGCGCGGCAGGGCTTCCGGCACGATCTGCCAATGGATTCCGAAACGGTCCTTCAGCCAGCTGCACTGGATTTCAGAGCCGCCGCCCTGGAGCAGCTTCTCCCAAAGTTCGTCGGTCTCGCGCTGATCCTTGGTCATCACCGAGATCGAGAAGGATTCGTTATGGGTCGTCTCGCGGCCCATGTTCAGCGCCTGATAGGGCGTCCCGGCGAGGGTGAAGGAGACGAGCAGCGCCGGCCCGTTCGGCTCGCGGCGGAAGGCGCCTTCGAATTCCGATCCGGGGAGAAGCGAGACATAGAAGCGCGCGGCTTCCTCCGCCTGATCCTTATAGGCGAGACAGGTTCTGACCTTGGCTTGCATGGCTGGCTCCTTATTTCGTGTCTGTCATTCCCAACGAGCGATGGGGTGAAGGTTTCCTCATCCTGAGGGCCGCCGAAGGCGGCGTCTCGAAGGACGAGGAAACCTTCATCTCGCAGCACTGGGAGCTTACGTTACAGTAGCGGTCGAGGTTCGGGTCGGAGCGTCGCCCTCTGGAACTCGCCCTCGTGCTTCGAGACGCGCCTTTCAGGCGCTCCTCAGCATGAGGACGAGGATGTTTGCGCTTCATCCAGTTGCGACTCGAACGAAAAACTGGACAAGACCGATAAATGTTGATATCAACATAAATGCGCGCTGTCAAAGAAGTCATGCCGAAAAAACTGCCGCTAGAGGTCGTTCATGAGGTTCGCGACGCCTGTCTCTGCCTTGCGACGCAGCGCGCCGCGCGCCTTCTCGCGCGCCGCTTCGACCGCGCCTTCGCGCCGCTTGGCCTCACCAATGGGCAGTTCTCGCTGATGATGGCGCTTTGCGCGCCGCAGGCGCCGACACTGGGGCGGCTCGCGGATTTTCTCGCCATGGATCGCACGACGCTCACCGCTGCGCTAAAATCGCTGGAGCGGCGCGGCCTCGTGCGCGTCGCGGCGGACGAAGAAGACCGCCGCGCGCGAAGACTTTTTTTGACCGATGCGGGATGCGCCGCGCTCGCCGCCGCGGCGCCGATCTGGCGCAAGGAACATGGCGCAGTTGAGGCCGAATTATCGTCAAGCGAGGCGGATAGGCTGCGTAAATCTCTTAAGAAATTAGGGGCTGAATCCAAACCGCAAGCAAGGAGAGAAACTCATGAACGCCCAAGCCAATGAGGAAAAGAATTCCCAATGTATGCGCTCGGTCACGCCGCATCTCATTTGCGCCGGCGCGGCCGACGCGATCGAATTTTATAAAAAGGCTTTCGGCGCAGAGGAGATGATGCGCCTGCCCGGTCCCGACGGGCGGCTGATGCATGGCGCCGTGCGGATCGGCGACTCCATGGTGATGCTCGTCGACGAAATGCCGGAATGGGGCGCTCTGGGGCCCAAGTCGCTGAAAGGTTCGCCCGTCACCATTCATCTCATGGTCGAGGATGTCGACGCCGTCTTCGCGCAGGCCGTCGCCGCCGGCGCGACGGTTAAAATGCCGGTCGCCGACATGTTCTGGGGGGACCGCTACGGCAAGGTCGTCGATCCCTTCGGCCATGAATGGTCCATCGCGACGCATGTGCGCGATTTAACGCCGGAAGAAATCGCGGCGGCGGGACGCGAGGCGATGACGAAGGGCTGCGCCGAAGCGACGGCGTAAGGAGAAGCGGGCCGGTTCGCCGGCCCGCTCGCCTCGCACTTATTTCAGCGCAGAAAGCTCCGCGCCGAAATTGATGTGATAGGGCTGGCCGGCGATGACCAGCGCCGGCACGGATTTCACCCCCGCGCGCTCGGCTTCGGCGATGCGGCCCTTGTCCTGGCCGAGATGCACGATCTCGACGTCGAATTTCTGCGGGTCGAGGCTTTCGGCGAGCCTGCGCTCGGCGTCGACGCAGACCGGACAGCCGGCGTGGTAGAAGATCGCTTTCTCTGACATAGTGTCGTTCCTTCTTCGTGCTGCGAAGTGGGACCCGGGCGGTTCGTCGGCTGCAACCCGGCGAGCCGCCTTTCCTTTGGCGCCAGGCGCCGGTTATGCGGCCTTAGGGGACCGCTTCTCTCGCGGCGTCGCCAGTCGGCGCGCCGCGAGAAAACTTCAGCCAGATTTCTTCCGCCTCTTTCGCTTCCTCGTGATCGGGGCAGTCGAGACGCAGCGCCGCGCCGCCAAAGGCGGCGTCGACGAAGGCGCAGTGATGCGGCGCGTTCGCGTCGTCATGGGCGTAAGGACGGAAATGCCGGCAGGTGACGCATAGGCGCTGCGGCGCGATCGCGCCCTCAAGCTGCAAATTGCGAATGAGGTTGATGAAAAGCGCGAGAAGCTGCGCCTGTTCGGCCGGGTCGAGCGCGGCGAGCGCACGGTCCGTCGCGCCGACGCGCGTCTGCAGCGTTTCGTTCAGCGCGCGGCCGCGCGCCGTTGCAAAGATGAGCGTCGCACGCCCGTCTTTCGTCTCGGCGCGCCGCTGCGCGAGGCCCTTGCGCTCCAGCGCGGCGATGGAATCGGTCGCGGTGGGCTGGCTGACGCCCAGTTCGGCGGCGACCGCGCCGACCCGCGCGCCGCCGCGCTTGACCAGAAAATTCAGTATCTGCGCCTGCGTCGGATTGAGCGGCGCGTCGGCGAGCGCCGCCCATTGGTCGGCGCGTAGCGCCGCGCCGAGGCGCTCCAATCCGTCGCGCAATTTCCGGGCGAGGGGGTCCGTCTGCGTCATGCAGATAGATATATAGGAATCCTATTTAACTTCAAGAGCGGCGGCGTCGCGAGTTTTCTGGCCCTTTGCCGGCGAGTGGTGTAGGCATCCGCCCGCATGACCAATGACGACGGCAAAAAGCGCGGCATGTTCTCGCGCCTCTTCGGCAAGGGCGACGCGGCGCAGGAGGAAGCGCCGGCGCAGGCCGCTGCGCCGGAGGAGGAGGAGAAGCGCTCCTGGTGGTCGCGGCTCTCTGGCGGCCTCTCGCGCACCTCGCAGGCCATCACCCAGGGCGTCGCCGACGTTTTCACCAAGCGTAAGCTCGACGCGCTGACGCTCGAAGAGCTGGAAGACGTGCTGCTGCGCGCCGATCTCGGCGTCGGCGCCGCGACCCGCATCGCCGAGGCGATCGGCAAGGCGCGCTATGAGCGCGACATCGGCTCCGAGGAAGTGCGCGAAATTCTCGCGCATGAAGTCGAGCGCGCGCTCGCGCCGGTCGCCGCGCCGCTTGTAATCGACGAGAGCAAGAAGCCTTTCATCATCCTCGTCGTCGGGGTCAATGGCTCCGGCAAGACCACGACCATCGCCAAGCTCGCCGCCAAATGGCGCGGCGAGAACAAGAAGGTCGTTCTCGCGGCGGGCGACACATTCCGCGCCGCGGCGGTGGAGCAGCTCAAGGTCTGGGGCGATCGGCTCGGCGCCGAAGTGGTCTCGGGCGCCGAAGGCGCCGACGCGGCGAGCCTCGCCTTCGACGCCATCAGGCGCGCCAAGGAGCAGGACGCCGACATTCTGCTCATGGATACGGCGGGGCGCCTGCAAAACCGCGCCGAACTGATGGCCGAGCTCGAAAAAATCGTGCGGGTGATGAAAAAGGCGGAGCCGGAAGCGCCGCACGCCGTGCTGCTCGTGCTCGACGCGACGGTGGGGCAGAACGCCATGCAGCAGGTCGACGTCTTCGAGCGCGTCGCCGGGGTCACCGGCCTTGTGATGACCAAGCTCGACGGCACGGCGCGCGGCGGCATTCTCGTCGCCATCGCTGAAACCTACGGCCTGCCGATCCATTTCATTGGAGTCGGCGAGGGCGCGGAAGATCTCGAACCCTTCGCGGCGCGCGATTTCGCCCGCGCGATTGCGGGCCTCGAAGAAGAAGCAGCGGCGGAGCGGGAAGACATATGACGCAAGAGACGGCGGTCCAACCGAAGAAGAAGCTTAATCCCTGGGTAAAGCTCGTGCTGGAATTGGGGCCGCTGCTCCTCTTCTTCGTCGTCAATTCGAGATATGGCATTTTCACCGCGACGGCGGCGCTCATGGCGGGCGTCGTCCTCACCCTCGGCGTCTCCTGGGCGGTCACAAAACATCTGCCGGCGATGCCGGTCGTGACCGCCGCGCTGGTGCTCGTCTTCGGCTCGCTCACTTACTTCCTGCACGATGAAACCTTCATCAAGCTGAAGGTGACGATCCTTTATTCGCTTTTCGGCGCGGGACTCATCGGCGCGCTGCTTTACGGCAAGCTGCTGCTGCCCATCGTCTTCGACATGGCGATCCACATCGACGACGCCGGCTGGCGCAAGCTCACCTGGCGCTGGGGCCTGTTTTTCTTTTCGCTCGCGGGGCTGAACGAAGTGCTGCGCCGCGTGCTGACGACGGACGACTGGGTGAATTTCAAGGTCTTCGGCATTCTGCCGCTGACGCTGATGTTCGCGATCGCCCAGGCGCCGCTCATCATGCGCCATGAAATCCGCCCCGAGGACGAGGATACGGAAGCGCATTTTTGACTCGCGCGCCGCCAATCTGGGCAAATGACGATCGAATATCGCTGGCGTTATCGATTCGGTAACTATCGCCAGCCTTGGTCATTTAGGCAAAAATTTCAGTTATCGTTCTGTGATGCGATGGTCGTTGAGTTTTACGATCAACGGCGTTGGAGCGTTAAATCCTCGGCGGCGGTTGCAATTGCGGCGCGTTCGGGCGAATAAAGGCGTAGGCTTTACCGGGGGCTGTGTTGATTCCGTGCCGAGTCTCATTCGCTTTCTGATCGTTGTCGGCGTCCTTGTGGCGATCGGCTATGGAATCATGGTCATGCTCGTCTCTTTCGTGACGCCGCAGCCGCGCGAGATGACCTATACGATTCCGGCGCAGCGCCTCAATAAGTAAGGCCGTCCTTCCCGGCCCGCCGGCGAACCGCCGGAAACGACATCCGCGGATGTGAGCGCATGAAGCCGAGCGCAGCACGACAACTCGACGCCTTTCTCGACATGCTCGCGGCCGAGCGCGGCGCCGCGCGCAATACGCAGGACGCCTATCGGCGCGATCTTTCCGACTATATTGCCTATCTCGCCGAAGAGGGCCGCGATCCCGGCTCCGCGACGACGCAGGATTTGCGCGCCTATCTCGCCTCATTGGCGCCGCGCGGCCTCTCGGCGGCGACGGCGGCGCGGCGCGTTTCGGCGCTGCGCCAGTTCCACAAATTTCTCTATGTCGACCGGCATCGCGCCGACGATCCGGCGACTTCTCTCGACGCCCCCCGCCGCGGGCGCAGCGCGCCGGGCGTTCTCTCGATCGCCGAAGTCGACCGGCTGCTCGCCGTGGCGAAAGAAGGGCTCGACGATGAAAAGCGGCCTTTGCGCGAGCGGCTGCGCGCGGTGCGGCTCTATGCGCTGCTCGAGACGCTCTACGCCACCGGCCTGCGCGTCTCGGAGTTGGTCTCGCTGCCCAAAAGCGCGGCGCGGGCGCGCGATCCTTTCGTCGCCATTCGCGGCAAGGGCGGGCGCGAGCGCCTCGCGCCCCTGACCGAGCGCGCGCGCCGCGCGCTCCTCGACTATCGCAAGCTGCTGGAGGCGCTGGCGCCGGCGCTCGCCGCTTCGCCTTTCCTCTTTCCCTCCGACAGCGACAGCGGACATTTGACGCGGCAGGCTTTCGCGCGCGATCTCAAAACGCTCGCGGGCGCGGCCGGCGTTGCGGCCGCCGCTTTGCATCCGCATGCGCTGCGCCACGCCTTCGCGAGCCATCTCTTGCAGAACGGCGCGGATCTGCGCGTCGTGCAGGAATTGCTTGGGCACGCCGATATTTCGACGACGCAGATTTACACGCATGTGCTCGACGAACGCATGCGCGCCATGGTGCGCGATCTTCATCCCCTGTCGGAAGAGGCGAAACCGCGCTGAAGGCGAGACAAAGGCGTGGGGCGTGCGGCTTTTGCGATTGAATGCGAAGGTTCCGTCAACGTATGATCGCCGCCTGCAAAAATGATTCAGCGACGGGAGTTTGCGATGGCGATCCATGAGGCGTCGGATTTCAGGCCGGATGAAGAAAATGTCGCCTATGTCGGCGCCGGCGTTACGCTGAAGGGCGAAATTTCCGCGCCCGACGCCATTGTGGTGGACGGGACGATCGAGGGCGATGTTTCCACCCGCCTTCTTCTCCTTGGACAGGGCGGCGTCATTCGCGGCCGCGTCAGCGTGACGGAAGCCGACGTCAGCGGATGGATTTCGGATCAGATCGAGGTCAAGCAGTCGCTCGTCGTGCGCGCCACCGGCCGTATCGAGGGCAAGGTGAGCTATGGCGACATCGAGCTTGAAAAAGGCGCCGTCATCACCGGCGATCTGACGCAGGTCGAGGATCACCGCGCCGCGGCCAAACCGGCCGCCGCCAAGTTTGCAGCCGGAAGAGCGGCCGCGGCGCGCGAGGAAAGGCCGGAGCGGGCGGAGCGCATAGAGCGCGTCGAGGCGGCGCCGCCTCCTGCGCCGCAGCTTCCCAAGCCGTCGAACGCCTCGATCGAGCGCATCAATGAAGCGGTGCGCAACGCGCGCGGCGGGGGCGCGAAAGGCGCTCTCTATGTCGCCGCCGAAGGCGAAGGGCGCCGCGTCGGCGGGCGCCTGCTGCTTGGCCGCAAGGAGTCGGCTTAAGCCGCGCGCGCGGCCTTGCCCCGGAAAGGGGAGCGGTCTATAGAACGCTCCTTCCCGCTCCCTTCGTCTAGCGGTCTAGGACGTCGCCCTCTCACGGCGAAAACAGGGGTTCGAGTCCCCTAGGGAGCGCCAGTAAAAGCAAATTGTTATGATAAGCGGTTGCGCCGACGAGCGCTTCATGCCCCACATTTGCCCGATAAGTGTTGGCGGACGATAGCGAACTCTGAGAGACAAATGGGAAAGAGCGGCGCGCGGGGGGCTCCGCGATTCAATATTCATCAAGGATGTAGCAAGAGAAATCGCGCTCGGCGAACCGAGACGTCCAATTCTTGAGATCGTAGCGATAACCGGGCGGATAATTGGGCCCACAGTCTCCGACGTAAGACGCTCCCGACGCCGCTTCCGGCTTACGCGCGCTATCAGCCGAATACCGCGACGTCTTGCCGAAGACATAACTGGTTTCAGTCGCCAAGGTCAGCGCCAATAAGACCGCGCCAACCATGCGCCGCGCACTACCGGGTTTCATCCCATCCCTCTTTGCCGAGACGTTGGCGGATAGGTGTCCAGGCCGCCATGGCCAAGGCCCCTTCAAAAATAGGGCGACTGTCGCATACTTCCACTCGTCGGGCTTGAGAGAGCATCTTGACGATTGCCCCGTCGGCGAGGATCGGCGCTCGAAACCGGTTCTTTTCGAAATCAGTTTTCCCCGGCCGGGCGCGAGGCGTTTCATAGTCTATCAAGACCATAGATTATGTGATAAGCTTGCCTCAGGCACTGGGCCAATGCAGGGGGCAAATATGTCGTTTTCAAATTCCAGGATCATTCCGGCCGCGTTTTGGGTTGGCTTTCTAGCGCTTGGCTTCGCCACGAACCTGGGCGGACCAAGCAAGACGCAGCCGGCGAAAAGCTCCCTCATCGCCGAAACTGATGCGCCCCGCAGCGCGCCTAGGTCGGCGCAGGACTAGCTGCGTAAAGAAATCGATAATCACGCGGACGAATTCTCGATGCTCGCTCGCCCCCCGACGATCGCCGATCTTCGCGCCTATTTCGTGTGACGAGTTTCAGACATGGCGTTCACGGCGATGTTAAGGAGCGCGCGGAATTGAGCCGCCCTCTCCGCGGATACAGTGAAAATGGCGGCGAAAAAGCCTATCGAACCCGCAAAGAGAGCGGCGGCGATTAAGGAACTCACCGATCCGGCTATTTTGCGCGCCGGCGGAATCGGCTGCGGACGCCGTTCGGGGCGTATTTCGACGAAATCGCTCGGAAAGCCGGCTCCCGCTGCGCGCGAGGAGTCGTTCGCCGGCGCTTGCGCAGGCCGCTCGTCGGCTTTGCGTTCGTCCATCGACTCGGCCTTTTCGACTTTCGTGTAAGTAAATTCAGGCTGCGATTTCGCCTGCGAATGATCTTCGCTTCGACCGAAGGTCGCCGACACCGCGTCTCCGAAATATGCCGCATCGCCTTCCGGCTTGCCGTTTGGGGATGGCGCGGGAGCGGCCGCGAATTTTTCTCTAATCTGACGCTCACGCTCTCTTTGTTCAAGAATAGCGAGACGTTGTTCGAGGAGGACAAATCTTCTCTGCAAACTTACGACCGTCACGTCGCTGAAGCGCCTTTCCTCGCGCTCGAATGACGGCCGCTCGCGTGGAGCGCCCGCCGCGGATTTTTGCTCCTGCCGGCGGCGCTCTTCTTCCCTTTGCCGATAGGCGACGAGCGTCCAATCGCTGAGACGAGGCTCGCTCATTGGGGTCATTCCTTCCATTCTGCTCGGCCAAAACCGGTGCGCGCAGAAAATGTTAACCTCTTGCCGACTTTGCGGCGAGCATAAGGCGTCGATACGGCGATATGCGCGCGGGGCGCATCGCGACGCGATCCGGCTTGCCCATCGGCGCGCGGGCGACCAATTCACCGGCCTATGCTAAAAGGCCCCGGCGGCTTTCCGAAAAGCGTCATGAAGCTGCGATAGTCGACTGTCGAAAACATCATGGCCCAAACGCTCTCCGATATTGTCGCCCCCGACGCGGTTGCGGCGGCCGTCGACGCCGCGCTGGCGGAAAACCGCGCCGATCCGACGCGACTGCTCCAGATTCTCATCGCGACTCAAGCGCGGCTGCTTTGGCTGCCCGCGCCCGCGATCACGCTGATCGCGGCGCGGCTCGGACTTTCCCGCGCCCGCGTCGAGGGGGTCGCCGGATTCTACAGCTTTCTGTATCAAAGCCCCGTCGGGCGCTATCGCGCGCTCTTTGCCGACAATATCATCGAGAATATGCAGGGCGCGCGCGCGCTCATGGCCTTGCTTTGCGAGAAGCTCGGCGTTGCGCCCGGCGCGCTTTCGCGGGGCGGCGCGGCGAGCGTCGACTACACCTCCTGCATCGGCATGAGCGATCAAGGCCCGTCGATGCTGGTCAATGGCCGGACCCTCACGGCGCTGACGCCGCAGCGGATCGAAGCGATCGCCGCGCTTATTCAGGCGGAGGAGCCGCTGGAGCGCTGGCCCGCGGAGTTTTTCGCGGTCGCCGACAATATCCGCCGCCGCGACATGCTGCTCGCCAGCCGTCTCGCGCCGGGCGAGGCGATGCGGCGCGCGATCGCCCTTGGACCGGAGGCGCTCCTTGCGGAGGTCAAAACCTCGAATTTGCGGGGGCGTGGCGGCGCTGGCTTTTCGACGGCGCAGAAATGGGCGTTTTGCCGCGCGGCCGAACCGCCCGAGGGCGGCGGGCGCGTCGTCGTCTGCAACGCCGACGAAGGCGAGCCCGGCACATTCAAGGATCGCGTGCTGCTGACGCATTACGCCGATCATGTCTTCGAGGGGATGACGCTCGCGGCCTATGCGCTGGGCGCCAGCCAAGGCTTTCTCTATCTGCGCGGCGAATATCTCTATTTGCGCGCGCATCTCGAAGATGTCCTGGCGCGCCGGCGCCGCGAGGGTCTGCTTGGCTGCGGCATCCTCGGCGCGGACGGATTCGATTTCGACATCGACATTCATCTTGGCGCGGGCGCCTATGTCTGCGGCGAGGAGACGGCGCTGATCGAATCGCTTGAAGGCAAGCGCGGCACGCCGCGCATCCGTCCGCCATTTCCGGTCACGCGCGGCTATCTCGGCCAGCCCACCGCGGTCAATAATGTCGAGACGCTCGCGCTCGTCACGCTCATCGCCGCGCATGGCGGCGACGCCTTCGCCAAGATCGGCACGCCGCAATCGACCGGAACGAAGCTCCTCTCGATCTCGGGCGATTGCGCCGCGCCCGGCGTCTATGAATTTCCTTTTGGCGCGACGATCGCCGAGGTTCTGGAAAGCTGCGGCGCGCGCGACGTTCAGGCCGCGCAGCTTGGCGGCGCGGCGGGCGTCACGCTGGCGCCGGCGGAATTTTCGCGCCGCATCGCTTTCGAAGACGCGCCGACGGCGGGCGCGCTGATGATCTTCGACAACAGCCGCGACATGTTCGAGGTCGCGCATAATTTCGCGCATTTCTTCGCGCATGAGAGCTGCGGCTTCTGCACGCCCTGCCGCGTCGGCACGGCCTTGCTGAAAGACAGTCTCGACAAGCTCGGCGCGGGCCGCGGCGCGCTTCCGGATCTTGCCGAAATCGACCGGCTCGACCGCGTGCTGCAACGAACCAGTCATTGCGGGCTTGGACAGGCCGCCGCCAATCCCGTGCTCGACGGGCTGAAGAAATTCCATTCAGCCTATGCGATGCGCGCGCGCCGGCCCGATTTTCAGCCGGCTTTCAGCCTCGACGAGGCGCTTGCGCCCGCGCGCGCGCTCACCGGCCGGGACGACGCCTTCGCGCATTTCGCGGAGGGAGAAGAATGAGCGCCTTCTTTCTTCTCGACGGAGAAGCCATTCCTTTCGAGGAGGGCGACAGCGTTCTCGCCGCCGCGCGCAGGGCCGGCCATTATATTCCGCATCTGTGCTGGGACGCGCGCTTTCCGCCGCATGGCAGTTGCAAATTGTGCGTCGTCGAGATCGGCGGGCGTCATGTGTCGGCCTGCGCGACGCCGGCGCGCGAGGGCCTCGAGGTAAAGAACAATATCGGGGAAATCCGCGACACGCGCCGCGAATTGCTGATCATGCTTTTCGCCGAGGGCAATCATTTCTGCCCCGGCTGCGAGAAAAGCGGCAATTGCCAGCTTCAGGCGCTCGCCTATGATCTCGAGGCGATGACGCCGCAACATAATTACTTCTATCCCGACAGGCCTGTCGACGCCTCTCATCCCGACCTGCTGCTCGATTTCAACCGCTGCATCTTCTGCGAACTGTGCGTGCGCGCGAGCCGGGACATTGACGGCAAGGAAATTTTTTCGCTGAGCGAGCGGGGCGTGAATAAGCGTCTCGTGGTCAATTCGGAGTCGGGTCGCCTCGGGGATACGACAATGGATATTGGCGATCTCGCCGCCAATATCTGTCCAGTCGGCGTCATTCTGCACAAGCGCATAGGCTTCGCGGTGCCCATCGGCGAGCGCATTTATGACGGCGAGCCGATCAGCGAGCTCGACATTGCGGCGGCGACTTGCGCGCTGGACGATGGAAAAGCCGGAGGCGGCGCATGAGCGACCGGATCAAACTGCGCGTCGCCACCGTGTCGCTCGCCGGCTGCTTCGGCTGTCACACGTCTTTTCTCGACATTGACGAGCGCCTGTTCGAGCTGATCGAGCATGTCGACTTTGACCGTTCGCCGCTCACCGACATCAAGCATTGCGGCCCCTGCGACATCGGACTTGTCGAAGGCGGCGTCTGCAACGCCGAAAACGTTCATGTGCTGCGCGAGTTCCGCAAGAACTGCAAAACGCTTGTCGCCCTTGGCGCCTGCGCCATCAATGGCGGGCTGCCCGCGCAACGCAACCACCTTAACGTGCAGGACATTCTTCGCGACGTCTATCATGGCGGCTGCTCGCTCGATCGGGCGCGCGCCGGCGTGCCGAACGACCCGGAGTTGCCCTTGCTGCTCGAAAAGGTTCACCCCATTCGCGAAATCGTCGAAGTCGATTACTTCTTGCAGGGCTGCCCGCCGTCGGGCGACGCCATATGGGATTTCCTGAGCGATCTCATCGCCGGGCGCGTCCCGCATCTTCCTTACGGCCTTCGGCATTTCGACTAGAGCGCACAGCGAAAAAGTGAAATCGGCTTGTCGCGTAAAGCGCGCTCTACAGTTTTGGAATCGATCGCGTTATCCGCATTTGGGCGATCGCGCCCAAATGCGGCGTGATCTGGAGCGCGAGCCATGACGTCCGATCTCGAAACCGCGGCCCAACCGGAAAAGCTTCGACGCATCGCGATCGATCCCATTTCGCGCGTCGAAGGCCATGGCAAGGTGACGCTGCTCCTGGACGACGCCGGAGAGGTGCGGCAGGCGCGGCTGCATATTGTCGAATTTCGCGGATTCGAAAAATTCATCGAGGGGCGCCCCTATTGGGAAGCGCCCGTGATGGTGCAGCGTCTGTGCGGCATCTGCCCGGTCTCGCATCAGATCGCGGCGGCGAAGGCGCTGGATGTCGTCGTCGGCGCGACGCCGCCGCCCGCCCCGGCGCAGAAGATGCGACGGCTGATGCATTATGGGCAGATCCTGCAGTCGCATGCGCTGCATTTCTTCATGCTGGCGTCGCCCGATCTTCTCTTCGGCTTCGATTCCGACGTCGCCAAACGCAATATCGTCGCCGTGGCGGAGGCCTATCCCGACGTCGCGCGACAGGGCGTCGCCTTGCGAAAATGGGGGCAGGAGGCGATCCGCGTCACGTCCGGCAAGCGCGTGCACGGCACGGGCGCGATCCCCGGCGGCATCAACAAATTGCTGACCCATGCGGAGCGCGACCTGCTCCTTGCCGACGCCGACCAGATGGTCCGATGGGCGCTGGACGCCGTCGAACTGGCGCGTCGGCTGGTCGAAGCGGACCGCAAACGCTTCGAGGCGTTCGGCGCCTTTCGGTCGAGCCTGATGTCGATCGTTGGCGTCGACGGCGCGCTCGAACTTTACGACGGAACGCTGCGCGTGCGCGACGCCAATGGCGCCCTCGTCGTCGATGGCGTCAAGGACCGCGACTATCGCGACCTCATAGTCGAAGAGGTGAAGCCCTGGTCCTATATGAAATTTCCCTATCTGATATCGGGCGGTCCGGATGCGGGCTGGTATAAGGTCGGGCCGCTCGCGCGCGTGCAGAATTGCGATTTCATCGCGACGCCGCTCGCGGAAGAAAAGCGTCGCGAGCTCGTTCGCGCTTCGGGCGGCAAGATCTGTCACGCGCCGCTCGCCTATCACTGGACGCGCATGATCGAGATGCTGCATGCGGCGGAATTGATCCGCGACCTTCTCGATGATCCTGATCTTCTCTCCGGCGAGCGCGTCGGCGGCGACGGCGTAAGGGGGCGGAGCGGCGTCGGCGTCATCGAGGCCCCGCGCGGCACGCTGATCCATCATTACGAAGTCGGCGAAGACGATCTCATTTCCATGTGCAACCTCATCGTCAGCACGACGCATAACAATCAGGCAATGAATACGGCGGTGCGGGAAGTCGCGCGGCGCTACATCAGCGGCCAGAAACTCAGCGAAGGCCTGCTCAACCATATTGAGGTCGTCGTGCGCGCCTTCGACCCCTGTCTCTCTTGCGCGACGCATGCGCTCGGCAAAATGCCGCTGATCGTCGAGCTTGTCGGCGCCGACGGCGCTTCTCTCGACCGAATGGTCCGCAACGGATGAGCGGCGCGACGCGCCCGCGCTGGCTCATTTTCGGGGTCGGCAATCCGAGCCGCGGAGACGATGCGCTTGGGCCGATGCTGGTCGAGAAGGTCGACGCCTGGCGGCAAACGCATGAGCCGCCTGTCGATCTGACGCTGCTCACCGATTTTCAATGGCAAATCGAACATGCGCTCGATCTTCGCGACATTGACGTCGCGCTGTTTGTCGACGCCAGCCGGGCGGATGGGGAGCCGGTAAGCATCAGCAGGCTCGCGCCGCGATTTGACGCGACCCACAGCACCCATGCGCTCTCGCCGGCTTGCGTGCTCGCCGTGGCGGAAAAGATTGGGCTCAAGGCGCCGCAAGCCTGGATCGTCGCCGTCGCGGGCGAAGATTTCGGGCTCGGCGCCCCGCTCAGCGATCTCGCTCGGCGCGCCTTCGACAGCGCCTATGATCGCCTGCTCGGCGCCGTGATCGCGGGCGACGTCACAGCGACATAGGATCGCTTCGAATTTCATTCGTCAGAGCAAGTTCTTAAAAAAGTTGACGGACTTTTTCGATCAGAACTTGCTCCAGCTTTTCGTTTGGCGCGATTTCTTATCGATCGGACGATTCCGTCTGATCGGAAAGCGCGCAAGCACATGGCGCGTGAAGCTTCTTGCCATCCGCTACCCCGCCTCGCGCCATTGTTTCCTAGCCTTGGCCCCGAACCTGCATGCACGCGCGGACGGTCCAGATGTCGCGTCGCCTTTCGCACAAGAAGGACGGGGCGCGGCGCCGGCTTACGCAGAAAGCGCGCGGCATGACGGACAAAGAGGAATGGGTCGTCTGGAACGGCTCGTTGGGCGTCCTCGATATGGCGACGATCGGCCGTATCGAGGAGGGCGCGGACGGCCGGCGCGCTTATCTCGCGCCGCCATACGGCGTTGTCGGGCCGTTCAGTCTCGATGAACTCGAAACGCGGGGACGGATCGCCTTTGGCGAATGTCTCGTCATGTCGCGCCAGAGATGGCAGGAGGATCAGGTCGAACTGCGCATCGAGGCGCGCGAAAAACGCCGCGCCTTCCTCGCCCGGCTCGAATTCGGCGACGATCGCGAATATCGCGAGGCGTTGAACTTGCCGATGGAGGGCGCGCTGGAGCCGTCGGAGATCAACGCCGCCTTTCGGCGCCTCGCCAAGACCGCGCATCCCGACGCAGGCGGCAGCGACGAACATTATCGTCGCATCGCGGAGGCGCGCGACGCGCTGCTCGAGCAATTCGCCGGCGCCTCATAGCTTGGGCGACGAGCGTTTACGCGAGCGCCGTCGCGACTCATCGAGTCGCGACGGCGCTCCGATTTTTTTTTAAAGAGGCGCTTTCTCCCAAGCCGAAACGGCGCCCGCAACGGCGCCGTTCATGATCGAACGTCCCGCCGAAAACCCTCGACTACCCTCTCCAATTGTCGCTGTTCGCTTGCCGAATATTCTCGCTATCGAGCGTGACCACATTCGATGTCGCAAAAAACTGACAACCGACCGACGCCCAGCGAATAGTTGCTGAAAATAGGCGGAAATAAGGCGAGTTGGAAGATTTCCATTTAACAACATCATTGTTTGACTGTGCAAATTTCTCACAGCTTAGTTTTCGCCATGTTCATTCACGCGCAGGAAGAATTTCCGTAGCGCGTAAAACTGCGGGCGGTTCCTATGAGCGATGTAAAATCCCCAATCTCCCTACGCATGTTTCGGCAGTCTTTGCCGGCGCGCCGCACGACCGAGCGCGTCTCGGTAAAGGCGCTGGGCGTCGCCGCCGCGCTGGCGTCGAGCGTCAGCGCCTCCGCATTGGCGCAATCGGCGTCGACGACTCTGCCGCCGGTGAAAGTGGACGCGCCTCAGGAGAAGCCGCGCGTCGTCGCGCCGGCGAAACCGAAGCCCGTCATGGCTCATGCGCGTCCCGCGCGGCATGCGCCGAGCCATGGGACGACAGGCGCGCGCGGCGGCGCGCCGAGCATGGCCTCCTCCGGCGGGCAGGGCGGCGCCGGCGGCGTTCCGGCGATCGTGACGGCCGCCAACGCCAATCCTTACGCCGATCCCGTCGCGCCCTATAAGGTCGACCGTCTCGCGTCCAATAAATTCACGCAGCCGATTCTCAACACGCCGCGCACAATCACCGTGCTCTCCAAGGAAGTGCTCGACGATAAAAACGCCTTCACCTTAAGGGAAATCGGCCGCAGCACGGCGGGCGTGACGCTCGGGACGGGCGAAGGCGGCAACGCCTTCGGCGATCGTTTCTTCATCCGCGGCTTCGACGCGCGCAACGACATCTTCGTCGACGGCATCCGCGATCCGGGCGTCAATGTCCGCGAGAACTTCTACACCGAACAGGTGGAAATCCTGCGCGGGCCGGGATCGAGCTTCGCGGGCCGCGGCACGGCGGGCGGCGCGATCAATATCGTCACCAAGCAGGCGCGCGATCGCGACTTCGTGGATTTCGACGCGATCGGCGGCTTCTCCGACCATATGAAGCGCCTGACGCTGGACGTGAACAAGGCGATCAGCCCGATCCTCGCCGTTCGCGTCAACGGCCTGTATCATGACTCCAACGTCGCGGGACGCAGCTTCGTCACCGATTATCGCGACGGCGTCGCGGGTTCGGTCGTCTTCAAGCCGCTCGACAATCTGACGCTGACCGCTCAATACACCCATGTCTATCAGAACGGCCTGCCGGACTTCGGCGTGCCCTATAACCGCATCCGCAACCGGCCCTATCCGGAAGGCGTGACGCAGCGCGACACCTGGTATGGTCTGATCAACCGCGACTTCCAGGTCTATAAGCAGGACTTCGGCACCTTCACCGCGCAATATCGCGCCAATGAAGATATCACGCTTACGAGCCGCTTTCGGCAGGAGCGCGCGGTCATCGACTATGTCGGCTCGCTGGCGCAATCGGGCGCGGGCTATCTTCCCCGGACGCTCATTCCCGCAAGCGTTTCGATCGGCGGCCAAAGCCGCTATCAAGTGACGAATGTGCTCGACAGCCAGACCGAAGCGAATGTGAAATTCATCACCGGCCCGGTCAGCCACGAAGCGGTCATAGGCGTCGAGTTCGCGCGCGAAGGCGTGACGCGCACCAATTATTCGGGACTGACATCGGAATCCAACGGAGTGAACGTCTTCTCCGGGAACAATGTGACGTGCAGTCTCTATCTGCCCTGCACCTATCTGCCCTTCAACAACAAGCCCTACATCAATCCCAATCTGAACAATCTGAACCGCATCGCAGTCGACACCAAGTCCGGTTATCTGATCGAGACGGCGAATTATGAGAATATCGTCATCGCCAACGGCGGCGTGCGTTACGACGATTATAACATCACCAGCCGCACCCAGACCTATTCGACCTTCGCTTCGAGTCATTCCGGCATGACCAACTACAATCTCGGCTTGGTGCTGAAGCCGTTGCCGGAAGCCAGCGTCTATGCGGCCTATGCGACCTCCAGCAATCCGGTCGGCGCGGAGCTCGACGGTTCAGCCGCGAACTATGGCGGTCTGAACACGGCGGCGCAGATTTTTCCGCCGCAATATAATAGAGCCAAGGAAATCGGCTTGAAATGGGAGCTTTTCGACCGGCATCTGCTGGCGACGGCCGCCCTTTTCAGAACCGATGTGAGCGGCGCGCGCGAGGTGAACTCGGGCGTAACGACGGCCAACGCGTCTTATTACGTCCAGGGCGTCGACCTCGAAATCGCCGGCAACATCACCGACAAATGGAGCGCGATCGGCGGCCTTGTGCTCATGGAGTCGAAAGTCAAAAGCTCCTATGTGCTGACCAATGTGGGCTTGCAGCTCGCCAATATCGCCCATGAATCCTTCAGCATGCTGTCGAAATATAAATTCGGCGATCTCATTGGCCTTCCCGCCGACTGGCTTGAAATCGGCGGCCAGGCGATCTATCGCTCGAAAGTCTATGGCGGCAATAACCTGATCGCCAACGGGGCCGTCAACGTCAACTCGCTCGGTTTGCCGACCGCGAACAATGTTGTCTTGAACGTGCCGACGGTCCTGCCGTCCTACTGGCGCTTCGACATTTTCGCGGAGTCCAAGGTCGGAGAGCATGTGACGATGAAGTTCTCGGTCAATAACCTCTTCAACCGGACCTTCTACGACGCCTTCTATCAGACGGCGAACCCCTTTGTGCAGATGGCGCCCGGCCGCTCGGTCTATCTCGAGGCCAAGGTGCATTTCTAAAACGTTTTCCGCCGGAGCGGGCGCCGTTTCGGCGGAAAATGCGTTAAGTTAAAAAGATCGGAGCGCGTTTGCGGGTTATCGGCTCGCGAACGCGCTCTAACAATGCGAGGACGGATGCTGGTTCACGTTCGCCAAGCCATCGGCAAGGAAGAGGTCGCCGCCTTTCGCGGCGCGGCGGCGCGCGCGCCCTGGGAGGACGGGGCCTCCACCGCCGGGGCGAACGCCGGGCTGAAGCGCAACCGCCAACTTGCGCCCGACTCGAAGCTCTCGCGCGAACTTGGCGCGCGCCTTCTATCGTCGCTGCTCGGCAATACGGTTTTCGTCTCGGCCGCGATTCCGCAACGCATCTATCCGCCCCTGTTCAACCGCTATGACGCCGACGATTATTTCGAGCCGCATGTCGATAACGCCATACGCGGCGACGCCGTGAGCGGCGAGCGCATTCGCGTCGATCTCGCGGCGACGCTCTTTCTCTCGGAGCCCGACGAATATGACGGCGGCGAATTGATCGTCGAGGACATCTATGGCTCGCGCCAGTTCAAGCCGCCGGCCGGCGATCTCATTCTTTATTCCGCCGGCAGCCTGCATATGGTGACGCCCGTCACGCGCGGAACGCGATTCGCCTCGTTCTTCTGGCTGCAAAGCATGATACACGCCGACGAGGCGCGCAGCCTCGTCTGCGATCTCGACGCCGCGATCCAGGAGCTTGCGCCGCGCATTGGCGGCGACGACCCCGATATGCGCAAGCTCGCGGTCGTCTATCACAATCTGGTGCGCTATTGGGGAGAGGCGTAAGCCCTATGCTGATTTGCGCGCCCGAAGTTCTCTCGAAGCAGGAGGTCGCCTATTTTCGGGCGGTCATGGCGAAGGCGGAATGGGAGGACGGCTGCGCGACGGCCGGCGCCCAATCGGCGCTGGTGAAGAACAATCTGCAATTGCCGCAAGGGGGAGAGGCCGCGCGCGAACTCGGCGAACGCGTGCTGGAGGCATTGGCGAATTCCCCCATGTTCATTTCGGCGGCCTTGCCGCAGAAAATCTTTCCGCCGCTTTTCAATCGCTATGGCGTCGGACATGGTTTCGGCCTGCATGTCGACAACGCCATTCGCGGCGTTCCCGGCACGCCGGTCCGCATCCGTACGGATCTCTCCTGCACTTTGTTCCTCTCCGAGGCCGACGAATATGACGGCGGCGAATTGGTGATCGAGGATCGCGTCGGCGAGCAGGAGGTGAAGCTCGCCGCCGGCGATCTGGTGCTTTATCCCTCGACCAGCCTGCATCTCGTTCGCGAAGTGACGCGGGGCGAACGCATCGCCTCCTTCTTCTGGCTGCAGAGCATGATTCGCGACAATGTCGCGCGCGCCTTGCTCTTCGATCTCGATCAGGCGATTCAATCGCTCACCGAAAGGCTCGGCGCGGGCGATCCGGCCTGCGTCAAATTATCCGGCGTCTATCACAATCTCGTCCGCGGCTGGGCCGAGACGTAAGTCGATTGGGCGCTCTTGCGGCGCACACGGGCCGCTCCGCGCGTGCTTGAACGCGAGCTTCCCGGCGGCGGCCAGCTCAGCGCTCGTGAAGAAAGCAAAGACCGAATCAAAATCGACGGCCGCGCCTGTCCAACGCTCTCGTCCGCTTTCGGGGACGCCCTATCTGCCATTGCAAGGACGCTCAGGCGTAACGTCTGAACGAGAGCAGGGCGTCAGAAAATGGCCAAAACATATGATGACGGCAGCAAGTCGACCGCTGCCTTGGCGTTCGGAGGAATAGGCGCTGCGTTGGGCGCGGGTCTCGGCGTCGCCACTGCAGGATTTTCCGTCGCATTTGCGAGCGCCATCCTTGGCGCGATCGGCGGGGCGATCCTCGGATATTGGCTGGATCGTCGTTGAGCCGTTCGCGCGCCAGTCGAAACGGCGCCGCTTGAGATCGCGCGGGGTCTATCTGACGACGACGCGCGTGCCTTTGCCCACGCGCTCGTAAAGATCGATCACGTCGGCGTTGAGCATGCGAATGCAGCCCGATGAGACGGCCTTGCCGACCGTGTCCGGCTCATTCGTTCCGTGAATGCGGAACATCGTGTCCTTGATCCCGTCGAAGAGGTAAAGCGCGCGGGCGCCAAGCGGATTGTCCAGGCCGCCGTCCATATGAGTCGGAAGCTCGGGACGGCGCTGGAGCATTTCCGGCGGCGGCGTCCAGCCGGGCCAGAAGGCCTTGCGGCCGATCTGCGCGACGCCTTTCCATGAGAAGCCCTGTCGGCCGACGCCGACGCTATATTCGATCGCCTCGCCATTGCCGACCGAGAGGTAGAGCTTGCGCCGGCGCGTGTCGATAGTGATGACGCCGGCGCCTTCGCCGGTCTGGTCGGAGACGTGGCGCGCCGTCGCCTGACGGCGATTGATGTCGCCATCATAATCGACAGGCGTCGAATAGGCGGGGTCTGCGTCGGGGGGCAGGCTCGCGACGCGCCTGTTCTCATTTTGCCGGGCGCGCGGACGCTCATAGGGGCGGGCATGCGGCTGGTAGTCGTCTGGTCCCGGAGCGCGCGGCGCGGCGCCGCGGCGCTGATCATAGGAGGGCGGCGGAGAAGGGGGAGGATCGAAATAGGAAAAGGGATCGCCAAAAAATTGCGCTTTTGCATCGAACGAAGCCGCGAGCAGCGCCCCGGCGGCGGCCGCGGCGAAGAAGAAAGTTCTTGAAAGCGACATGTCCGGCGACCCCGCGTTTCCTTAACCCGATTAGACCGGATTATCCCGGTGCATGCGGCCAAAAGCAAGGAAACCCGCGTTTGCGGACAAGCTCGCCAAAAGCGCGCGGCCTTTTTAATATTCGTCGAGCATGTAACAGGAAAAGTCGCGGTCGGCGAAGCCGGAACGCCAGTTCTTGAGATCGTAGCGGTAGCCCCGGGGATAGCGGGGTCCGCAGTCCCCGACGTAAACGGCGGCGGAGGGCGTCGCCTCCGGCCCGTCGAATCGATCGGCGGGGCCTCTCGCCCGCTTGCCAAACGCCGGGCTCGCGGAGGCGATCATCAAGGCGGCGGCCAGCATGATTGTCCCGATAAAACGCCGTTCATCGTCGCGTTTCATCTCCCGCCTCTTTCAGCCCGAGGCATCAGATTCATGAATAACGCGGCGCGCGGAAGAGGGGTTCCCTCGGCGCGATCCAGCGTCTCGCTCAAGACGTCGCCCCTGGTCTCGCCTCGGTCGCGCCGTGCATTAGATATTCAGGCGACGTCGTAGTGAGTAGGAGTCGTCATGCCGGAGTCCTCGCGCAGCTTCTGGAAAGGCCATCTTAGGCTTGCGCTCGTTTCGATACCCGTGCGGCTCGTTGCGGCGGAGCGAGCGGAGTCCGAGATCAGACTTCACCAGATCGACCGGGTTTCCAAGCAGCGCATTCGCTATCTCAAAGTGGCGCCGGGCAAGGGCGAGGTGAAGAAGGAAGACATCGTCTCCGCCTATGAGGTCGAGCCCGGCAATTATGTTTTCCTCGAGGAGGAAGAGCTCGACGCGCTCAGGCTCGCCTCGCGCCACACGATCGAACTCTCGCAATTCGTCGCGAGCGACGAAATCAATCCGATCTATTTCGACCGGCCCTATTTCGTGCTGCCGGACGGCGAAGCCGCGGAGGAAGGCTATCGCGTCCTGCGCGACGCCCTTTACGCCAAGCGCAGGACGGGCGTCGGTCAATTGACGCTGCGCGGGCGCGAAAATCTCGTCGCGCTCTTTGCCGACGACGAAGGGCAAGGGCTGATTCTGCAGACGCTCCGCTATGAGGCCGAATTGAAGGACGAGGCCGAAATATTCGCCGGCATCGGGCGGGAGAAGACGCGCGCCGACATGGTGCGGATGGCCGAGGAGCTGATCGACAGCCGCATGGCGGCGTTCGATCCGGGCAAATTCAAAAATCATTACGCCGCCGCCTTGCGCGAACTCGTGGACGCCAAGCTGAGCAAAGGCCTGAGCGTGCCGGTCGAGGAGGAGCAGGCTCCTGGCGCGAAGGTGCTCGATTTCATGGAGGCGTTGAAGCGTTCGGTCGGGGCTGGGGCGAAGCCTGAGCCGCCGCGCAGCGCGCCGCCGACGAAGAAGGCGGGCGCCAGGACGCCGGCGAAGGCGCCGCGTAAATCCGCAGCTAAGCGGCGCGCCTGACCCGCATGCCTTCCCAGCGACAAGGCGCCGCCGTCGATGGGCTCGAGCGCTATCGCGCCAAACGCGACTTCGCCAAGACGCCGGAGCCTCAGGGCGGCGCCGCCCATGGCGGCGCGCGGCTCGTCGTGCAGCGGCATTTCGCGCGACGCGAGCATTTCGATCTGCGGCTGGCGATGGACGGCGTCTTGAAAAGCTGGGCGGTGACGCGCGGCCCTTCCGCCAATCCCGCCGACAAGCGCCTCGCCGTGCGGACGGAGGACCATCCGCTCGATTATGGCGACTTCGAGGGGCTGATCCCGAAAGGCGAATATGGCGGCGGCACGGTCATGCTCTGGGAGGATGCGGCTTACGAGCCGTTGAACGGCGATCCTCTCGAAGCGCTCGAAAAAGGAGAAATCAAATTTCTCGCGCATGGGTCGCGCATGCGCGGGCGCTGGGCGCTCGTGCGCATGAAAACGCGCGACAAGAATGAGAACTGGTTGCTCGTCAAGGAGCGCGACGACTTCGCCGAAACGGATGATCGTCTCGTGCAGCGCTTTCCTACCAGCGTCGCCACGGGACGCACGCGCGAGGAGATCGAGCGCGGCGCGCCGGCCGCGCCCGCCGCCTCGAGTCGGCG
>NZ_JAZHYN010000037.1:0-31285 GCF_036576025.1 Methylocystis borbori
CGCTCGGCGCTTGAGGGTCTGCGGCCGCGCCCGCGCCGCGCGCCGCGCTCTTCGCCGCGGCGGTCATGGCGCTCATGCGGGCGGCTCGTCTCCATAGGCGGCGGCAGATCATTGAAGCCCGGCCCCTCCCAGGCGATCGCCTTGCCGATCAGACTCTGAATCTGATCGACATATTTGGCGTCCTCCTCGGTGACGAGCGTGATCGCGACGCCGGAACGCCCCGCCCGGCCGGTGCGGCCGATGCGATGGACATAGTCCTCGCTATGGGTCGGGACGTCGAAATTGAACACATGGCTCACATCGGGAATGTCCAGTCCGCGCGCCGCGACGTCCGAGCAGACGATGAGCGAGACCTCGCCATTCTTGAAAGCGTCGAGCGAGGCCATGCGCGCCAGCTGGTCCATGTCGCCATGCAGCGCGCCGGTCGAAAAGCCGTGCTTGAGCAACGAGCGGTGAAGGACCGCCACATCGCGCTTGCGGTTGCAGAAGATGATCGCGTTCTTGAAGTTCTCCGCGCCGCGAATGAGGTTGCGCAGAGTTTCCCGCTTGTCGGCGTGGCCGCGCGAGGCGACGAGCACCTGGCGGATGGTGGAGGCCGTGGTGGCGGCGCGCGCCACCTCGATGCGCACGGGATTATGCAGAAAGGCTTCGGTCAGCCGCGTAATCTCGGGCGGCATGGTCGCCGAGAAGAAGAGCGTCTGGCGGGTGAAGGGCACGAGCTTGCAGACGCGCTCGATATCGGGAATGAAACCCATGTCCAGCATGCGGTCCGCTTCGTCGATGACGAGGATTTCAATGCCCGTGAGCAGCAGCTTGCCGCGATCGAAGAAATCGAGAAGCCGGCCCGGCGTCGCGATCAGCACGTCGGCGCCGCGCATGATCTTGGCTTCCTGGTCGCCGAAGGCGACGCCGCCGATCAACAGCGCCACGTTCAGCCGGTGATTCTTGCCGTATTTGGCGAAGCTTTCCTCGACTTGCGCGGCGAGTTCGCGGGTCGGCTCCAGAATGAGCGTGCGCGGCATTCGGGCGCGGGCGCGGCCGCTTTCGAGACGGCTCAGCATGGGAAGCGTGAAGGCGGCGGTCTTGCCGGTGCCCGTCTGGGCGATGCCAAGAATATCGCGCCCCTGCAAAGCGGGGGGAATGGCCTGCGCCTGGATCGGCGTGGGAGTCGTATAGCCGGAGGTTTGCACGGCCGCGAGAACCTTTTGGGAAAGGCCCAATTCGTCGAATGTCATCAATTATCCTGAGTTACGGCTTTCAAATGCGGAGCGCTGCTGCGCGCCAGCCGTGTGAGAAGCGCGCGAGAATGTTAGAGAGGAGGCGTCGTCATCGCCGCGACGCCTAACCGGCCCGCCGACGATCCGCCGCAAAGAAGCGCGGGCGATAGCCACGCAATGCTTTACGAGCAATTGGCGAATTGTCAATGAGTATATGCGCGCGACAGAGAGCCGGCGCAAGAATTCGCCTAAAAAATAATAGTCCGATGTTTCCAGTCTATTATTTGGGCGCATCGCCGCAAGGGGCGAGCGCCTGTCCGACCGTCGGCTTTTGCGCAATGGTCGCGGTCGTCGCGGCGTCGATGCGGGCGCCGCCGCGCAAGATTTTCGCGGCCTGCGGCGCCTGCGCTTGTGGCGCCGAGCCGGCAAGGCGACGCATCTCTACTTCGCTGTCCTGTCCAAGAAAAGCGAGGGGCGGCGCGTCATTCCCGTCAAACATGGCGGAGAGCAGCTTCGCGCCCAGCACGCTGAATAGGCAGACGGCGATGGAAAAGGCCGCAAGGCTCCACACGCCGGGAGGCAGGCCGACGCGGGAATCGGCTCCGAGGCGATGTTCGTCGGGATGGCGCATTTTTTCGCGATCAGCAGGATGGATAGCCGCTCCGCTCCCGTAGCATCATATGGTAAATTAATGGTTGACGGCGGCCCGGGCGACCTGCGCATCCGGGCGTCGCGTCCCTCTTGCCAAGGCGCGGCGAAAGCTCAAAACTGTCAATGTCGTTGATTTCCCGTCCATGGAACTGGCCCAGAATCTGCGAGGCGAACTCTAAAAGAACTCCAGACTGCGACCTAAATGGAAAGGATCAAAGGGGTAAGGACGTGGCGGCGGAGCCTATGACTCATATTCAGGCGGCGATTTCCCCCACGCCGCCGCGCGCGGGCAAGGAGCCCCGCAAGGGCGGGGACGGCGGCGCCGGCGCAGGGACCGCGCTCGTCACCCGGACGCGTCCGCAGACGCGCAAGCCGAACATGTATCGGGTGCTGCTGCTGAACGACGACTACACCACACAGGAATTCGTGGTCATCGTGCTCCGCAAATATTTCAACAAATCCGTGGAGGAGGCCACGCGCATCATGCTCCACGTTCACAACCATGGCGTCGGCGAATGCGGCGTCTACACCTATGAAGTGGCCGAAACCAAAGTCACCCAAGTGATGGATTTTGCGAGGAAGCATCAGCATCCCCTGCAATGCATCATGGAAAAGAAATAGGACGTGAGCGCATGCCGACCTTCTCGCGCAACCTGAAGCAGACCCTCGACCGCGCGCTCGCCTCCGCCCGCGAGCGCCATCACGAATATGCGACGCTCGAGCATCTGCTGCTCAGTCTCGTCGAGGATGTCGACGCCTCGGCGGTCCTGCGCGCCTGCTCGGTCGACCTCGACCTGCTCACCAAGAATCTGCGCGACTACATCGACCGCGAACTCGACAATCTGATCAACGAGGACGCCGACGAATGCAAGCCGACGGCGGGCTTCCAGCGCGTCGTGCAGCGCGCGATCATCAGCGTGCAGTCTTCCGGGCGCGAGGACGTGAGCGGCGCCAATGTGCTCGTCGCGCTCTTCGCCGAGCGCGAGAGCCACGCCGTGTATTTCCTGCAGGAGCAGGACATGACGCGCTATGACGCGGTCAATTTCATCAGCCACGGCATCGCCAAGCGGCCGGGCCTGTCCGACGCGAGCCGCACGCCGCGCGGCGTCGACGAGGACGGGGAGCGCGGCGACGCGCGCGACGGACGCGACAGCGACAGCCGCAAGAAGGAAGGCGCGCTCGAAGCCTATTGCGTCAATCTGAACAAAAAGGCGCGCGACGGCCGCATCGATCCGCTGATCGGCCGCGAGCCGGAAGTGTTGCGCACGATCCAGGTTCTGTGCCGTCGGCAGAAGAACAATCCGCTGCTTGTCGGCGATCCCGGCGTCGGCAAGACCGCGATCGCCGAAGGGCTCGCGCGCAAGATCGTCCAGGGCGAGGTGCCGGAGGTGCTTTCGGGCGCCACGGTCTTCGCGCTCGACATGGGCGCCCTCCTCGCCGGCACGCGCTATCGCGGCGATTTCGAGGAGCGCTTAAAGCAGGTCGTCAAGGAGATCGAGACCCATAAGAACGCCATTCTCTTCATCGACGAGATCCATACGGTGATCGGCGCGGGCGCGACCTCCGGCGGCGCGATGGACGCCTCAAATCTCTTAAAACCCGCCCTGGCGCAGGGCGTGCTGCGCTGCATCGGCTCGACCACCTATAAGGAATATCGCCAATATTTCGAAAAGGACCGCGCGCTCGTCCGCCGCTTCCAGAAAATCGACGTGAACGAGCCCTCGATCCCCGACGCGATCGAAATCATGAAGGGCCTCAAGCCCTACTTCGAAGAGTTTCACAAGATCCGCTACACCAATGACGCGCTGAAGGCGGCGGTGGAGCTCTCGGCCCGCTACATTCACGACCGCAAGCTGCCCGACAAGGCGATCGACGTGATCGACGAGACCGGCGCCGCGCAGATGCTGCTGTCGGAGAACAAGCGCAAGAAGACGATCGGCCTCAAGGAGATCGAAACGACGATCGCGACGATGGCGCGCATTCCGCCGAAGACCGTCTCCAAGGACGATTCGGAAGTGCTCGCCCATCTCGACGAGACGCTGCGCCGCGTCGTCTATGGGCAGGACAAGGCGATCACCGCGCTCACCTCGGCGATCAAGCTCGCGCGCGCGGGCTTGCGCGATCACGAGAAGCCCATCGGCTGCTATCTCTTTTCGGGCCCGACCGGCGTCGGCAAGACCGAGGCGGCGCGCCAGCTCTCGACCTCGCTCGGCATCGAACTCGTGCGCTTCGACATGTCGGAATATATGGAGCGCCACACGGTGAGCCGGCTCATCGGCGCGCCTCCCGGCTATGTCGGCTTCGATCAGGGCGGCCTCTTGACCGACGCCATCGACCAGCATCCGCATTGCGTGCTGCTGCTCGACGAGATCGAGAAGGCGCATCCCGATCTCTACAACATCCTCCTGCAGGTGATGGATCACGGCAAGCTGACCGACCACAACGGCAAGACGATCGACTTCCGCAACGTCATTCTCATCATGACGACCAATGCGGGCGCGCAAGATCTCGCACGCACGCCGATCGGCTTCACCCGCTCGCGCAAGGATCTCGACGACAGCGAGGCGATCAATCGGCTCTTCGCGCCGGAGTTCCGCAACCGGCTCGACGCGATCGTGCCCTTCGGCCATCTGCCGGTCGAGGTCATCAAGCGCGTCGTCGACAAATTCATCATGCAGCTCGAAGCGCAGCTCGCCGACCGCAACATCACGATCGAACTGACCGACGAGGCGCGGAGCTGGCTCGTCGAACATGGCTATGACGAAGCGATGGGCGCGCGGCCGATGTCGCGGGTGATCCACCAGCACATCAAGACGCCGCTCGCGGACGAAGTGCTGTTCGGACGCCTCAAGAACGGCGGCGCGGTGCGGGTCGTCGTGGTCGGCGACGACAGCGGCGCGAAGACGCTCGGCTTCGTCTTCCCGGAAGGGCCGGTGCTGCCGCGTCCGGAACGCGACATCATCGAGGCCGGCAAGAAGCGCGCGAGCGCCGAAGAAGCCACGCCGGCGAGCGAAGCGCCGATTTCCGATAAGGAAGCGGAGCCCGACGCGCGGCCGGCGCCTTTGAAGAACTGAGCCCAAAGCCGTTACGTTTTCGGCCAATCGCCAAGACCCTCACCTCTCCCCGCTCCGGCGGGAGAGGTGAGGCGAGGGGCTTGCGTTTAGCGGGCGCGAACTTTTTTCGCCTTGGGCGCTTGCGGCTCCGGCTCGACGGAGGGCCGTCGCGCCATCGCTTCGGCGAGATAGCGCCCGGTGTGGCTGCGCTTCTCCTTGACGATTTCCGACGGCGGCCCCGCCGCGACGATCTCGCCGCCGCCGTCGCCGCCCTCGGGCCCCATGTCGATGATCCAATCGGCCGTCTTGATGACTTCGAGATTATGCTCGATCACCACCACCGTATTGCCCTGCTCGACGAGTTCGTGCAGCACTTCGAGGAGCTTGGCCACGTCATGGAAATGCAGGCCGGTCGTCGGCTCGTCGAGAATATAAAGCGTGCGGCCGGTCGAGCGGCGCGCCAATTCCTTGGCGAGCTTCACGCGCTGCGCTTCGCCGCCCGATAGCGTCGTCGCCTGCTGGCCGACATGGATATAGTCGAGGCCGACGCGCTTTAAGGTCTCCATCTTCTCGCGGATGGAGGGGACCGCCTTGAAGAGGCTCGCCGCCTCCTCGACCGTCATGTTGAGCACGTCGGCGATGGATTTGTCGCGATATTTCACTTCCAGCGTTTCGCGGTCGTAACGCTTGCCCTTGCATACGTCGCAGGTGACATAGACGTCGGGCAGGAAGTGCATCTCGATCTTGATGACGCCGTCGCCCTGGCAGGCCTCGCAGCGCCCGCCCTTCACATTGAAGGAGAAGCGTCCCGGCGCATAGCCGCGCGCCTTGGCTTCGGGAAGTCCCGCGAACCATTCGCGAATGGGGGTGAAGGCGCCCGTATAGGTCGCGGGATTGGAGCGCGGCGTGCGGCCGATCGGCGACTGATCGATGTCGATGATCTTGTCGATCTGCTCCAGACCTTCGAGGTTGTCGAAAGGCGCGGGATGTTCATGCGCGCCGGCGAGCCGCCGCGCAATCGCCTTGTAGAGCGTCTCGATGACGAGCGTCGACTTGCCGCCGCCCGAGACGCCGGTGATGCAGCTGAAGAGTCCGAGCGGCACTTGCGCCGTAACGTTCTTGAGATTATTGCCGCGCGCGCCGGTCAGCTTGAGCCATCTCCCCGCCGTCGGCTTGCGCAATTTATGGCGCATGATCACCTGCTTCTCGCCGGTCAGATATTGGCCGGTGAGCGAAGCGGGATTGTCCATGATCTCCTGCGGCGTGCCCTGCGCGATGATCTTGCCGCCATGGATGCCGGCGCCCGGCCCGACATCGACGACATAATCGGCGGCGAGGATCGCGTCCTCGTCATGCTCGACGACGATGACGCTATTGCCGAGATCGCGCAGCCTTCTCAGCGTATCGAGCAGACGGTCGTTGTCGCGCTGATGCAGGCCGATCGACGGCTCGTCCAGCACATAGAGAACGCCGGTCAGACCCGAGCCGATCTGCGAAGCAAGACGGATGCGCTGGCTCTCGCCGCCCGACAGCGAACCGGAATTGCGCGAAAGCGTCAGATAGTCGAGCCCGACATCGACGAGGAAGGTCAGGCGGTCGCGTATCTCCTTCAAGATGCGAAGGGCGATCTCATTGCGCTTCTTGTCGAGCGCATCGGGCAGCGCGCGAAACCAGTCGAGCGCGGCGCGAACCGAAAGCTCCGATACTTCGCCGATATGCTTGCCGGCGATCTTCACCGCGAGCGCCTCGGGCTTCAAGCGAAAGCCGTCGCAGGCGAGACAGGGCGTCGCCGACATATAGCGGCCGATCTCCTCGCGCGCCCATTCGCTGTCGGTCTCGAGATAGCGCCGTTCGAGATTGATGACGACGCCCTCGAAGGGCTTCTTTACGTCATAGGCGCGAAAGCCGTCGTCATAGGAGAAGCGGATTTCCTCATTGCCGGAGCCGTAAAGAATGACGTTTCTGGCTTTTTCCGGGAGCGTCTCCCAGGGCGTATCCAGCCGGAACTTATAATGCCTGCCGAGCGCCTCCAGCGTCTGCAGATAAAAGGGCGACGATGAGCGCGCCCAGGGGGCGATCGCGCCCTTGCGCAACGTCAGCTTCGGATTGGGCGCGACGAGATCGGCGTCCACCTTCTGCTCATGGCCGATGCCGCCGCAGACCGGACAGGCGCCGAAAGGATTGTTGAAGGAAAAGAGCCGCGGCTCGATTTCGGGAATGGTGAAGCCCGACACCGGACAGGCGAATTTGGACGAGAACAGAATGTGATGCGGCGCATAATGCGTCGAGACATTGGCCGCCGGCTGCGTCGGCGCGAGGAGAAGGCTCTCGCCTTTCGGCGCGTCGGCGAATTCGACGACAGCAAGCCCGCTCGAGAGCTCCAGCGCCGTCTCGAAACTGTCGGCGAGCCTGGCGCTGATGTCCGGGCGCACGACGATGCGGTCCACGACCACGTCGATGTCATGCTTCAATTTCTTGTCGAGCGCCGGCGCGTCGCCGATCTCGTAATAGGCGCCGTCGATCTTGAGGCGCTGGAATCCGCGCCGCGTATAATCGGCGATCTCCTTCTTATATTCGCCCTTGCGGCCGCGCACGACCGGCGCGAGCAGATAGAGACGCGAATTTTCGGGAAGCGCCAGCACGCGATCGACCATTTGCGAAACGGTCTGGCTCTCGATCGGCAGGCCCGTCGCCGGCGAATAGGGCACGCCGACGCGCGCCCAGAGCAGACGCATATAGTCGTGAATCTCCGTCACCGTGCCCACGGTGGAGCGCGGATTTTTCGAGGTCGTCTTCTGCTCGATGGAAATCGCCGGCGAGAGCCCGTCGATCTGGTCGACGTCAGGCTTTTGCATCATCTCCAGAAACTGGCGGGCGTAGGCGGAAAGCGACTCAACATAACGGCGCTGGCCCTCGGCGTAGATGGTGTCGAAAGCAAGCGAGGATTTGCCCGAGCCGGACAGGCCCGTGAACACGACGAATTTATCGCGCGGGATGGTGAGGTCGACGTTCTTAAGATTATGCTCGCGCGCGCCGCGAATGGAGATGGTTTTGGCGTCCGCGCTGGCGTGGGAGCCGGACGCGGCGGAGACGTGTTTACGCGCGTCCTTTTGCTTGATGCTCGCCATTCAGAAGGGCCGGAAGGAGAAAAGGGAAGCGCCTATTTAGGCGCCGAGCAAGGCAAATGCCATGCGGCGCGGCGCAAATCCACAAATTGACCCTTGGAGCGGCCGAGGGCGCTTTGAACGCCCGCGTCGAAGGTGATATCATGATATCATCAGGAAATGCGCTCCAAGGGAAACTCTCATGACTAATATTCTCCTTCGCGACGTTCCGCCCGATCTCAAGCGCCAGATCGAGGAATTGGCGCAGGCGCATAAGACGAGCCTTTCGAGCGAGATCAAGGCGTTGCTTGAGCGCGCCTTGCGGCAGTCCGCCCGCTTCGCCGAGGCGCGCTCCCAAGGCGGCCTTGGAACGAAACTCAAGAGCCTCGTCGCGGAAGCGGATTGGACGGACGACTTCATCCGGCCGCGCGACAAGAGCGAACGCCCTGCCCCGAATTTCGAATGATCCTCCTCGATACGAATGTCGTCTCCGAAATGATGAAGCCGACCGGCGACGCAAAGGCTCGCGGATGGATGGATTCCCATGCTGAAATCGATTTCTATCTTGCAACGCCTATCATAGCGGAATTGCGCTTCGGACTTGCGCTGCTGCCATCCGGCCGCAAGAAGGAGGCTTTGACCAGAGCCTGTCAGTCGATCGAGGAGGAGATATTCGCCGGTCGCATACTCCCTTTCGACCAGCGCGCGGCGCATGCCTTCGCGCGTCTGCGCGCGAAACGGCAGACGCTCGGCAAGCCGCTCAATGTCATGGACGCGATCGTCGCGAGCGTCGCCTCCGCGCACGCCATGACGCTCGCGACGCGCAATGTCGCCGATTTCGGCGATCTTGAGCTTGTCGTAGTCAATCCTTTCGCCTTCGAGTAGAACGTCATTCCCTTTTCAGGAGCCATGAAGTGCCGCTCGACGCAAGCAAGGGCGATGGCGAGGCGAGGCGTAGGAAGCCCTTCTACCGCCACCTCTATGTCCAGGTGCTCGCAGCCATCGCGCTCGGCGCGCTGTTCGGCTGGCTGGCGCCGGAGACCGCCGCGCAAGACGGCGTGAAGGCGCTCGGCGACGGCTTCGTCAAGCTCATCAAAATGGCCATCGCCCCGATCATCTTCTGCACGGTGGTGTCGGGCGTCGCCCATATAGAGGACGCGCGCAAGGTCGGCCGCGTCGGCGTCAAGGCGCTCGTCTATTTCGAGATCGTCTCGACCTTCGCCCTCGCGCTTGGGCTGCTGGTCGGCAATCTTTCGCAAATCGGCGCAGGGTTCGCGGGCAAGCCGGACCCGCAAGCGATCGCCAAATATACGGCGCTGGCCGAGAAGCGCGGCGGCGTCGATTTTCTGCTCGACATCATTCCGGACAGCGCCATCGGCGCTTTCGCCAAGGGCGACATTCTGCAAGTATTGCTGTTCTCGCTCCTGTTCGGCTTCGCGCTATTGACTCTCGGCGAACGCGGCCGCGCGTTGCGCGTCATCGTCGACGATATCGGCCGCGCCATGTTCGGGGTCATCGCCATCGTGATGAAGGCCGCGCCGATCGGCGCCTTCGGGGCCATGGCCTATACGGTCGGGAAATATGGCTCCGCCGCGCTGCTCTCGCTCGCGGGGCTCATCGGCGCTTTCTATCTTACTTCCGCGCTCTTCGTCGTGATTGTCCTCGGCCTCATCGCGCGCGCCGTCGGCTTCAATATTTTTCGTTTTCTCGCCTATCTGCGCGATGAATTATTGATCGTGCTCGGCACGTCGTCGTCGGAGAGCGCCCTGCCGGCGCTGATGGAAAAATTGCAGCGGCTCGGCTGTTCCAAATCCGTCGTCGGGCTCGTGGTGCCGACCGGCTATTCCTTCAATCTCGACGGCACGAATATCTATATGACGCTGACGACGCTGTTCATCGCCCGCGCCATGGGCGTCGAACTCGATCTGACCCAGCAGGCGACGATCCTCGTCGTCGCCATGCTCACCTCCAAAGGCGCGAGCGGCGTCAGCGGCGCGGGCTTCATTACGCTGGCCGCGACGCTCTCCGCCGTCGATCCGCAGCTCGCGCCGGGCATGTCGCTCGTGCTCGGGGTCGATAAATTCATGAGCGAATGCCGCGCGCTCACCAATTTCATCGGCAATGGCGTCGCCGCGATCGTCGTCGCCCATTGGGAGGGCGAACTCGACCGCGCCCGCCTCGCCGAGGGCCTCGCACATAAGATCGACCCCTCCGATGTGGAAACCGCCGTCGCGACGCCGTGACGCCGCTTGCGGCGCGCCGCGGCGGATGCTAGAACAAAAAAAGAACATAAGCGCGGCGAGGGCGCATCATCTGTGGACAAGGCGCGTCGGCGCGCCCCTTCGCCCGCCAATGCACTAGAGTGCTCGGCGTAAAGCAAGTGGAGAGCGACATGGCGGGCAGCGTCAATAAGGTGATCCTGATCGGCAATCTCGGCCGCGATCCGGAAACGCGCACCCTGCCCTCGGGCGATCGCGTCGTCTCCTTCTCGCTCGCGACGACCGAGTCCTGGCGCGACAAGAATACGGGCGAGCGCAAGGATCGCACCGAATGGCATAATATCTCGATCTTCAACGAGAATCTGGGCAAGATCGCCGAGCAATATTGCCGCAAGGGCTCGAAAATCTATCTCGAAGGCCAGTTGCAGACGCGCGAATATACCGACAAGGACGGCAATCAGCGCAAGGCGACGGATGTCGTGCTGCAGCGCTTTCGCGGCGAGCTGACGCTGCTCGACAGCAAGGGCGGACGCGGCGAAGGCGATTATGAAAGCGGCGGCGGCTATGGCCAGAACGCCGGCTCCTTCGGCCGGTCATCGCCGATGGAGCGCGGCGGCGGCGAGCGGCGCCCCGTCCCGGCCGGCGGCAAGCTCTCCGACGAACTCGACGACGACATTCCGTTTTGACAACCGTCGAGACGGCCTTGATCGCCCGCGCCCAGGCGGGGCGGCCCTCTCAAAGCATAAAGTGAAGGCAGATTCTTGAGAATGGCGAAAAGCGATATGAGATCGTCTCTATCGTCCGCTGTTTCTGTTCTTTGGGAGGAAGTTTGACAAAAGCCCAGCTATAGTCGAATGACCCTTGGCGGCAGAATAAGAACAAGCCAAGTGAGGCGCTGCGGGGAAACATTGAGTGTATTTTTCGGACCGGCTGCCGGATTTCAGGGCGTGCGCAATCCGGATGCAAGAGGGCTGGCCCAGCGGATGACGGCGCTCCAAGCTCTGGCGCGCAAAAAAGGTTACTTTAACGTCCCGCTCTGGGAACAGGCGCTTCGCTGTATCGAACTGGCGGCGCTTCCTGTTCTCGCCTTCACCCTACTGGCGAACGGAGGCGCGGCGGCGGTGGCCGGCGCCATTCTCCTCGCAATCCACTATCCGCGAACAGGATATCTTGGCCACGACATCGCTCACAATCATTGGGGACCGCGAAACGACGCGAAGCCGCGTTTCATGCTTGGAGCAGTGGCTCTTTTCCAAGGGTATGGTTCGACGTGGTGGGTCAAGAAACACGAGTTGCATCACGCTTTTCCCAACGGATGTCGGGTGAGCGACAGCGGAATCCTCACGCCGATCGACGGGGACATCGATTCCGCGCCTTGGCTGGTATGGGACAAGGCTCTGGCCGAATATAATTCGAAAGCAAGAAAATCGGCTTGGGCCAAGCTTCTCTCATTGGCGATGCCGCGCTTGCAGGTCCCATTGTTTTTTCCCTTCCTTTCCCTCGTCCGCTTCAATTGGAGTTGGCAGAGCATCGATATCGCAGTGCGCGAGAAGAAATTCGGGGAGGCGGCTCTTTGCGCGGCCCACTGGATTTTCGGGCTCGCTCTCGCCGGATTCCTCACGCCCGGTCCGGCTTGGACAGGAGCTGTTTGGTTTCTGTGCGCGCAGCTTCTGGGCGGATTTATTCTCGGGATCGTCTTCGTCCTAAACCACACCGGGATGGAAGTTTACGACGCAAGCCAAGCCGGCGGCTTTTACGATAGGCAGGCCAGAGCTACCCGGAATACGCCAAGCTCCATATTCCTTGACTGGATGACTGGCGGCCTTAACAGCCAGATTGAGCACCACATGTTTCCTACGATGGCCCGGCGCAATTTGAGCAAGATGCGCACGATGACAAGAAACGCCATGCTGGAGTGCGGATATGCATATGAGGAAATGGAGAACCGGGAGGCGCTGCAGGCGGTTCTAAGTTCTTTGGGCGACGCCGCACGCGCCTGATGACAGCGGTATTTCAAGCCGGTTCGGAATGGCGGCTATGGGCCAAAAACAGAAGCTCAAACTGCCCCACTGTCCCGCGGGGGCCGGCCTTGCCATGCCTTGCCCTTTGCGATAGCACGGCGTGACGCGAATGCGGCGGGGCTGCGCCGCCTTTTTTAGGGTGAGCGGGAGAGCAGCGTCATGAGCCAGAAGCCCATCAATTACCTGCATTTGTCGACGCTCGTCGCCGTCGCGATCCTGGTCGGCACGGAGCTTGTGGGCGCCTCCTGGGCCGCAGGCTGGGCGCTCGGCGGCCTGTTCCAGCTCGATCCGCTCGTCAGCCGCGCGCTCGAAATCCTCTTTTCCATCGCCGGCCTCATCGGACTCTATTTCTTCATGCGGACCGCTATCCGCAATGAGCCGATCCGCGGCTGAAGCGGGCTGCGCATTTTGACGCCTCGCGCCCCACGAAAGGCTCGCGGCGGCCGCAAGGGCGTCAAGCGCGCCCCTCCCCCAAAACCTCGCAGTAAGGAATCCGAGATGATCGAGAAGCAGGACCGTCGCGCCTTCCTCAAGGCGGCGGCCGCGACGGGCGCCTTGGGCGCCGTCGGGGCGCGCCCGAGCGAAGCGGCGACCCGCGTCTCCAATCTCCAGCTCGGCGAGGCCAAGCCCTTCTCCTTCGAGGCGCTGAAGGAGGAAGCGCGACGCCTCATCGGCGAACCCTTCCGCAAGCCCAATCTGCCCGCTCCCGAGATCACCTCGCGGATCGATTATGAAAAATGGGGGCAGATCACCTACAACACCGATCATGCGCTCTTCGCCGATACGCCGGAGCGCTTTCCGGTCGAATTCTTCCACCTCGGCATGTTCTTCAAGAAGGCCGTGCGCATGCATGTCGTCGAGAATGGCGAAGCGCGCGAAGTGCTTTACGACACAAGCTATTTCAACATGCCGGCGGATTCGATCGCCCGTAAATTGCCGCCGGGCGCTGGTTTCGCCGGATTTCGCATCCAGGAGGCGAAGGATGGCGCGCTCGACTGGAAGAAGAACGACTGGGTCGCCTTCCTCGGCGCCTCCTATTTCCGCGCCATCGGCGCCTTGCGCCAATATGGCATGTCGGCGCGCGGCGTCGCGCTCGACACCTGGCAGGCGGGCGCGGAAGAGGAATTTCCCGATTTCACCCATATCTATGTCGGGCCGGAGACAGGCGACAGCGTCGTTCTGCATGCGCTGCTCGAAGGCCCGTCGATCGTCGGCGCCTATCGCTTCCTGATGACGCGCGGCGAAGGCGTCGTGATGGACATCGACTGCTCCTTGAATCTACGGGGAAAATTCACCCGTTTCGGGGTCGCGCCGCTAACCTCCATGTATTGGTTTTCGGAAACGCGGAAGCCCGAGGCGATCGACTGGCGCCCCGAGGTGCATGACTCAGATGGTTTGAGCATTTGGACCGGCGCCGGCGAGCGGCTGTGGCGGCCGCTCAACAATCCCGGCCGCGTGATGGCCTCCGCCTTTGGCGATACTAGCCCCAAGGGTTTCGGACTGATGCAGCGCGACCGCAATTACGACCATTATCTCGATAATGTGTTCTACGACCGTCGTCCGAGCGTGTGGGTCGAGCCCAAGGGAGACTGGGGCAAGGGCGCGATCCATCTCATCGAAATTCCGACGGACGACGAGATCCACGACAATGTCGTCGCCATGTGGGTTCCGGAAAAGCCCGCCGTCCCCGGCGCCGTCTTCGATTTCTCCTACCGGCTGCACTGGCTCGCGGACGAGCCCTATCCGACGAAGCTCGCGCGCTGCGTGGCGACGCGACTCGGCAATGGCGGCCAGCCGGGCAAGCCCCGGCCCAAGGGCGTGCGCAAATTCATGGTGGAGTTTCTCGGCGAGCCGCTCGCCAAGCTGCCTTATGGCGTCAAGCCCGAACCCGTGCTGTGGGCCTCGCGGGGCGCCTTCTCCTATGTCTTCACCGAGGCGGTCTTCGACGATCTGCCCGGGCATTGGCGCGCACAATTCGACCTGACGGTCGACGGCGTCGAGCCGGTCGAAATGCGTCTTTATCTCAAGAACGGCGACGAGATTCTCTCCGAGAACTGGCTGTTTCAGTATCACCCCTTTTAGGGCGAGCGTTGACACTCTCTCCCTCTTGAGGCCAAGAAAGCTTGAGAGAAAGCGCCGGCGTGAGAGCCTTAGCGAGAATCGTCAATGAATGAACTTTTGCGGCAAAATCTTTGGGGAAGCTGAAAAGCCGGAGCCGTTAAACGCTGGCCGTTCTTTCGCAATCGCATCGGATTACGGGACAATGACAAAGAAAATCACCAAATGTCGCGTCAGCGGCTCCGCCAATTTGATCTCGATGCTGTCGCTCGGCGACCAGGCGTTGACCGGCGTTTTCCCTAAGTCCTGTGAGACGCCCGTGACCGTCGGCCCCTTGGAGCTCGTCTGGTGCCCCGACTCCGGCCTGCTGCAGCTCGCCCATAGCTATGAAGCGAGCGAAATGTACGGCGAGAATTACGGCTATCGTTCCGGCCTCAATCAGTCGATGGTCCGCCATCTGACGCAAAAGATCGCGCATCTGGAGCGTTTCGCCGATTTGAAGCCCGGAGACGTCGCGCTCGACATCGGCTCGAATGACGCGACTTCGTTGAAGGCCTATGCGACGTCGGGCCTTACGCGCATCGGCATCGATCCGACGGGCGCGAAGTTTCGCCAATATTACCCGGACGACATCAAGCTCGCGCCGGAATTCTTCTCGGCTCAGACCTTCGAGAAGCTCGCGCCCCAACGCGCCAAGATCATCACCTCGATCGCGATGTTTTACGATCTCGAGGACCCCATCTGGTTCGCGCGGGAAGTCGCCCGAGCGCTCGCGCCCGACGGCGTCTGGCATTTCGAGCAGAGCTACATGCCTTCGATGCTGCGGCTCACCTCCTACGACACGATCTGCCATGAGCATATTGAATATTATTCGCTCGGCGTCATTGAGACGATTCTCGACGCCGCCGATCTGCAAATCCTCGACGTGCAGATGAACGCCGTCAATGGCGGCAGTTTCGCCGTGACGGCGGGGCATAAGGAGACGCCGCAGAAGCGCAATCTCGCAGTTATCGACTGGCTGCTCGCGCAGGAAGAGCGCATGGGACTGCAAACGCCGCGCCCCTATCGCGATTTCGAGGATCGCGTCTATCGCCATCGCGAGGATTTGCGCAGGCTCCTCAAGGCGCTCAAGGACGACAATAAGCGGATACTCGGCTATGGCGCCTCGACCAAGGGCAATGTCGTCCTGCAATTTTGCGACATCGGTCCGGATCTTCTCGAGGCCATCGCCGAGGTCAACCCCGACAAATTCGGCTGCTTCACCCCCGGCACGCATATTCCCATCGTTTCGGAAGCCGAAGCGCGGGCGATGAAGCCGGATTATTTTCTCGTGCTGCCCTGGCACTTCAAGGACGGCATATTGGCCCGCGAACAGGAATATCTTGCTGGCGGCGGCAAGATGATCTTTCCTTTCCCGGAGATCGAAATCATTTAGGAGCCGCGCGTGGCGTCCAATTCGAATTCCACGATCCATGTAGCATGCTGTTTCGATCGCAATTACGAACTACCTTTCATTGTGCTGGCGAACAGCATTCGGCGCGCCTCATCTCGCCATGTGGTTTTGCACGCTCTCCATGAAGGACCATTGGATCTCGCGCCGCGCGAACTCCGCGATGCGCCGGGACTTACCGTAAATTTCATAGACGTCACGGATCGCTATGGACGATTCAATACGCATGGACCGCAAACGACCGTCACATATGCCCGGCTGAGCCTGCCGGATATATTGGAAGGCGTCGAGCGGGTGCTGTATCTCGATACCGACATGCTCGTCATGCGAGATATTGCGCCCCTTTATTTTTCCGACCTTGGCGAATGCGCGCTCGGCGCGGTCATAGACTATGGCCTCTTGATCCGCTTGCTGCGCGACGAGCCGCTGCCCGTGGAAGGCGCGACCACGCTGATCTGCGACTATCTGAGGGATACGATAAGACTTTCCAATCCTCATCGCTATTTCAACGCGGGCGCGCTTCTTATCGATCTAGAGAAATTCCGCTCCCTCGGGATCGCCCAACGCGCGCGAGAAGCTTTGAGCAATGAGTTGAGTCGCGCGATTTTTAACGATCAGGACGCGCTGAATTTCGCGGTGGCGGGCGCGTTCGTCGAACTCGATCCAAGATGGAACGCGATTCAGGACATTCTATTCAAGGAAGTTCACCAGCGCCTGCCTGCGGAAATCGAAGCAGTGGTCGATCTCTATAAAGAGCCGTGGATCATGCATTATGCTGGCGTCAAGCCGTGGCGTTCAAATATCCTTCCTGGGCCATGGGAACGGCAATTTTGGCAAGCGGCGCAGGAGGCCAATGTGGAATGGCCGCTGCTTTGGGCGTTTTGGCGCGCTATCCCTTACCTTCGGCCCTACCAGATCGACTCATATCTTTGGGAGGCTCGAAATCGGGGTCCGCAAATCGGGACTGCTACAGTCCTGATGTGGGCGATGAAGCATTTTATGCGCCGATAACGCAGAACCCCATTTCCCGAAGGCTGCGCGGTCGACGCGCTTCGCGACCCTGCTATATCCGATCCCGGAAGCCGGGGACATATTGCCGGATTAAGTCGATCTTGTCCCTCAAACGTCCGGCCAAGGACTCGTCAATCTGATGGTCGGAAGGCGAAAAGCCTCGCTTCACGTCTGGTTCGAACGGATAGCCGTGTCGCTCCAAGAAGGACGCGATCGGCGCCTTATATCTGGAATTCTTCAAAGCGGGCGTAAGACTCAAGAAAGCCTGGACGACGGCGGGATCGAGAAACGGATAGCGTCCTTCAATGCCGAAAACCCCGAATATATATTCATCCTTGAATAGGTAACTTCTCATCGTGTCCCCGTACACTTTCTTCCAGGGAAAGAAGCCGTTCAAATCATCCGGATAAAGGCCGCCGAATTCGGAATGGTCGTAAATCTTCGTGCCGTTGTAGCCATAGTCCGAGATGATCTCGTCGGCCCCGCATCCAGACAGGCAAACATATGCGCCATTTTTCTTGGCGATTTCCGCGACGTGATAGGCGCCAAGCGCTCCGCCATCGCTCAACAGTGTTTCGTCGGCGTGAAAATATTTCAAGGGTTCGCAATCCCTGGCGATCGAATGCTTGATCGCATGCCTTTGGCGGGGGGACAGCGGGCGCCGCTGGATGGCTTTTACGCAGCCGCCTTTTTTATTGATTTTGATTCTTCGAGCGATGACGTCGTCGTTCTCCGAAGAATTGATCGTGATCGTGGAATAGGGAAGCCCGAGCAAATTGAGCGCGAGACAAATTGCGCCCGAATCATAGCCTGAAGAAAGCGGCACGAAAATCGGCAGCGTCCCGTGGGTAGCCCGCTTTTTCACAGACTGCAGAAAGGCCTTCTCCCAATTCAAGAAGTTCGCGTCGAATTGCTCCAAATCGTAATGATAGGCGCTCTTCTCTTTCACGGATTTCAACGCGTCAGCCCAGGCCGAAGGGACGTCGAGATCGAATTCGGCATAGGCGTTGGGTTGAAAATAGCCGGAAGACTTGAACCCCAAAGCCTCCAACGCGGATGGATAAGAGGCGACGCCGAACGCGCCTGTCTCCGCGTCAAAAGCGATGGCGATGGGCTTTGTCAGAAACTGATCTGCGGCGATATGCAGCCGGTTTTGCTTCCGGTCATGAATGACGATCGCATATTCGCCGTCGAGACGCGCCCATAGCTCGTCGCCAAATCGCGCGAACAAGGGAAGCAAAGCTTCGGTGTCGCTGCTCGCGCCTGGCTGAAGGTCTTTGTAATTATAAATTTCGCCATTGAATAGAAGCGATAATTCCGCCGACGACGGGTCGGGAAAATACGCCGGCTGTTTTGCGGCGGCGCCGGAAACATCCAAAAGAAAATGTGCGGAAAATATGTATGAATCCTTATCCTGGCGCACGTCAAACGACGAAGAGGAAGGCCCTCTAGAGGCAATGAATTTTGCAGATGACGAAATCTGCGCATCCGTCGGACGCTGAGGAAGCTTTGCCCAGATAAAGCCGCACATCGTATAGTCGATCCGCTCATGAGTAACGCCTGACGGCGATCATTATAGCACGTGGATCGGCGAACAAGCTCTAATTGCCCAATCGAGGGGGCGGTTATTTCATTCCCCCGCAGAATCCGGGAACGGCGCAATCCCAGCGAACCTTCTCTTCTTCGCCGACGCCTCCGCATTTTTTCTGAGCGATGGAAGGCGGCGACGCACGACTTCCGTTCGTCGAACCGCTCCGGAGCCCGAGCGCTCGCATTCTTATTACGGCCTCCAAGAGGACAGCCAATTAAGAAATTTTGATTGCTGGGAAACAGCCGCGTTGGCGTTAGCTTTACGCTTACGCAAGATCAGGAGCTGGGGATGATATTCCATCGACTCGATGTCGATTTTCACATCGACGTTCTTCATAATCGAATCGACCAGTTCAACAAATACATGACGATTATTTACTTTATTTGTTCCGAACAGAGAATTAAAATGCTCGGTATAATCGTCGCTATAGGTGCAGCCAACATCCTCGATGATATAAAGGCCGCCCGGCCGCACCCACTTCCAGCAACGATTGAAGATGTCGACAATGTCTTCCGACACATGACTGGCATCGTCGATGACGACATCAAATTTATTTGAATAGTTCAGATCCTTAACATCGCCAATCTTAATCTCGATATTTTTGTTATCCTTGCATAAATTCTTGCACTCTTCTCTGATATCGACGCCGACAATACGCGCGGCGGGGAGAAAAGCACTCCACATTTTCAGCGAGGCGCCGCAGGCGACGCCGATTTCGCACAACGCTTTCGTTTCGCTCGGATTGATCAGCCGCTCATAGAGGCGGGCATAATTATGCGCATTGCCCAAAGTCCCCTTATCCGAACCGAAGACATCGGCCAGCTCGGTTAGATTTCCGGCGGCCCGAATATCCTGGTCGTCCGGATAGAAGTCCTGCGGGGCGGTGCCGCCCCACCACAATTTTTCCGGCGCCTTTTTCAACATTCCCATGCCTATGGATTCTCTCTCTTGAGGTCCTTGAGAAGACTGCCGCAGCCTTGAAAAACGAATTGCGCGGGTAGCACATCTCGCCGCGCGTTCAAACCATATATCATCCCGTGGCAAAGCCCCCTACGGCAAAGCTCCCCAACAGGCGTCGGGCTTCATCCAATTCTAGCCCTAAGACTCTTGATCGATATCTTCGGCAAAAAACCGTCGAGATATAGAATTTGGCCACGCTCGTCAGCAAGCTGCTTGTTATATGTCCGCGTCTCTACCCGACCCAAATGGGTTAAATGCTCCCATTTGAAGGGAGCGTTTTTTAAAGCGTTATAAGGCGCACCGGTCTTCTTAAATAGATAGATTGAACATCCTCCTTGAGACCACTCCAATACTCTGAGCGGCAAAAAGCCGGCGCGCATAAAGCGTTCGAGCACTTCGGAGGGATAGGCGACCTCATATGGCAGCCCGCCGAGCCAATCGATCAAATCATTGTAATGATTCATGCCGCGCTCCTTGCAAGCTCCCTGCATCTCGCGAACGGCGGTCTCGAAAGGCAAATCGGGATATTTTTGTGCGACTTCGGCTTTAATGATTTCGTTCTTCTCTTCGTCCGACGCGCTGTTATATTTCTGTTTTAGCGCTAGATGTTCCGGGTAAAGATCTCCCGCCTCGTAAATAGAGATAAGGGTAAGCCCCCCCGACTTGCAAAGACGCTGAGCATTATCGATAGCGCTCCACATCTCCCCGGTATGATGTAATACGCCCCACGAATACACGATATCAAACTCTCCGAGCCCCGAAAGAAAGCTCGGATCGAGCGCCGATCCATGTAATATTCGCCAATCTTCTTTTCCCCCAAATTTCTCCTTAATAGCTTTTGTCGCTTCCACGCTTTTTGGATCGTAATCGAAGGATACAAGTTCCGCTGGATGCAGTTTATACAGGCACAGGGATGAAAGCCCCGAGCCCGACCCAACGTCGATGATACGCTTTCCGCGAATGGAATCCGCGCCGATCCAGTCCTCTATATCAGCGGTCGCGCTCTTGATACGTTCTTCGTTAATAGTGGACAGATAATCTATCCAATTTTCCCCAAAAGAGAACGTAATTTCTTCTGTCTTAGCAGTCATTCGTGGCGACCTTCTCTTTTACGAAGAACAACGGCCATTCATGGACGCGGAACTTCCGGGCTCAAAAAGAACGGCGCGAAAAGCCGCCGCCCACGGCCCCAATGCCGACTTCGCCATAAGCCAATCATGGCGCAGCCCTGCTCATACAGCAAGCGCTCGGGAGGCGCATAAAAAACTAAGCTAAGATTCATCTATTGGCGGCCAGTCAATATTTGCCATCGCCCCGTCGACCGAAGCCAATCCCAGGCAAATCCCTCATAATTTCGTTGGCGCAACAGCCTTTTGGCGAGAATATTATCCAATATAGTATTATTTTTCCAAGGGTGTTCGCTTTTCAATAGTTTCGATATTGCTGTCTTCGTGAGCCGTCCGCCATGCAGAACATCCTTCACAACGGCTTCGAACGCGGTGTGCGTCTCATCGTTATTTGCTGAATAATAGTGCAATATCTTCGCATTTTTCGCAGCAGATGGATAGACCTTGAATTGAGCGTTATAACTATTGTCCAATACGAATAATTCTGGCTGCGCCGCCCGCAATGAGGCATTGAGCGCAGGCTGATCGCGGTACCTGTTTAGCTTCTCAAAGGACGCGCGCCAAAGCTTGTGCCATTCTTCTCCAAAGGCGAATGCTTTTTCGGTGTCGTTATAAAATATCACGCCGCCATTTATGTAGATTTCCGGATGGACGTCCCACCCCATCGTTTCAAAGGCTTTCCGATCCTCCACCCATATCTGCTCTTCATAAAGGCGAGCCGAATGATTGGCGGCCCCGGCAATGTCGGCCTCGATCGCAAATATTTCCGAGATATCGGCTTTCACGAGCGTATCGCTATCGAGAAAGAGGAACTTTCCCTCGATGATGGAACGCAGCTTTGTCTTTACCCAGCGATTGCGAAAGCTGCTTTCGCCGGGGGGCGTCTCGATTCTTATGAGTTCGTCGATCTCTGTGAGGAGCGGATCCGAGCCTGATTGCAGGGCGTGATAGGTCTGCGGATCGCTCGCCACAACAATTTTCACGTCGGGATTGCTCATCCTCAGCGCCGCGGCCGAGACGCGCGTCAACACGGAGTAGAAATCTTGGCTCTCCGACGTCACCGCATAGACTACTTTTTGCGACATTTAGATCGCCCCCAAGGAAACCCGCAGCCTATGCTTGCAAAAAAGCGGTCGCCGCCCCCCCCCCCAAGAATGACTATGCTGAAAGGGGACGCTCGCCCTCTCTCTCGGCCAGCCGGACCGTCTCCATGAGGCATCTAGCCCATTATCGTCCCATCCATAAACCCAAAATGCCGCTTTCATGTCCCGCCGACTCTCGCCGCCTCTTCCCGCGATTGAAGTTGGCTCCTGAACTTACGTTCGTGGCGTGCGCATAGCTCCGGCTGTTGGCGCCTGAAGCGGCTCGGCGACATTGTGGCGTAAGCGAATTTCGCCCTGAGATTGGCGAAGGTAAGATCGCAATAGGCGGTGCGCATGAGACGATCCATCATCGAGCGGCTTTCGCCCGCCGGATTGACCGAGCACATGAATTTGCCAAGCAGCATGGCCAAAGGATGGAACTCGGCGCGAATGACGCGGCGAACATGAAAGGCCTCGACGCTGTCATGTCCAAAGAAATGATCGGCTATCTTGTGAAAGCCTTCGATTGCGATGCGATATCGATTAACCATCCCGCCGCCCGCAAATGAATCATTGTCGGGGCGCCGATCGAGCAGCGCGCCTGAGAGACATTTGACGCTGAGCCCGCCGCGCATCAATTCGAACAGACGCGCGGCATGCGCCCAGCAACCGCCGACAAACTCTTCGTTAAGCGGAATGCTGTTCCACTTTTCACGACGAACGATCAATCCGCCGATGAAGCTGAAAAACGCCTCCGTGTTCGCCGCGCGGCGGAAATAATCCTGTCTCGCCCGTTCGTCGGAGAGTTCGAACACGGCGCCATCCAGCGCATCAACGGTCGGCCATTCGATCCATCTCTCCAGGTCGGCGATATATTCCATATGCTTGCACAGATACAAATCCGCGCCGCTCTGGATTTCATTCAGCATGCGGCGGATCGCGTCCGGACGCATGATGTCGTCACCGCTAAAGAGCCAGCAATAATCTCTCGTCGCGGGCTCCACCGATCTCGCCATATCGCGGTCGATGCCCCCTTTCTGGGGCAGACGGACATAGTTGATATTCGCGTGCTTCTTGCGATAGCCCTCGACGATCTCCGCCGTATTGTCGGTCGACGCGCCGTCGAGAATGACAATTTCGATCTCGTTCGCCCCGTCCTGGCTTAGGATGGAATCGAGCGTTTCGGAAATGAATTTCGCAAAATTATAAATTGGAATGCAGACGGACAGGCTGGCGACCATAGTCGAATGATCCTTTAATGAACATGTAATGTTTGGCCCCCGCTCGCCGGGAATTTATGCGAGGGCGACTGCGGTGGCAATGCGGATTCGCGCTTTCGACTTTCTCAATCTCGATCACGCCTCGAGCGCGGCCTTTAATTCGACGGCGTTGATCTGATAAGCGTTTTCTCGCGCCATCGCCGCGAGTTTCGCCGCCGATTCCGCCCATGAGACGACGGCAGGCGGCGCAGCACCTTTGCTCGAAGCCAGCGCCTCTTGAATGCGGGCGGCGAGCGATTGAGAATCGAGCAGATTGAAATAGACCGCGCTCTCGCCGCTCACCTCGCGAAAGACCGGCAAGTCGCTCGCGATGACGCGAACGCCATGCTGCGCGGCCTCGACAAGCGGCATGCCAAACCCTTCGGCGAAAGAAGGAAAGATCAAAGCCCGCGCGCGCGGATAGAGATGCGCGAGATCGGCGTCGCTTGCGTTATCGAGCCAGAAGAGCCTTCGTCCAAACTCGGGATGCTGGCGGATGCGGCGTTGCAGCGCGCGGGTGTTCCATCCCGGCCGGCCGACAATGACATAACGCGCATCGCGCCCCTGCGCCCAGAGACTATCGAAGGCGTCGAGGGCGACGGAATAGGCTTTGCGCGGCTCGAGCGTGCCGACGCTCATAAAGAAAGGCGTCGGCGCCGATGAGATCCGCTGTGCGACGGAAGAAGCCGAAGACTGCGGCGGCGCGCGGAAATCGGCGCCGAGCGGCCACCAGCCGACGCGCATGTTGGCGGGCGGCGCGAGACCCTGCTCGCGCAGATAGGCGACGAAATCCCGCGCGACGCTTTGCGAGATGCAGACGATGGCGTCGCATCGCAGCAGCACGTCCTTGAGCCAGGGAATAAAAGGCGCGCTATTTTTCGCGGCCGTGGCGGCCGGGTAACGCAATGGGATAAGATCGTAGAGGCAGCCGATCGTCTCGCCGCCGGCCTCGCGAATGGCCGCGAGCAGCGGCGGGTATTCCCCAACGAAGCCCCAACCGGAATCGAGCAGAAGGAGCTTATCGCCAGCCCGCAATTCAATCTCATCGGGCAAAGCAGGGTGTTTGAAATGCGAATAAAGGCGCCCTTCCTCCATATAGACCGGCAGTCCGGCGCCGCTTTCGACGCAGGCGCGCGCGATTTCGCGCACGACGCGCTGCACGCCCGAATGGCCGCCGAAGCGATGCGTCGCGCTCATGTCGATAAGCAATCTGTTCTGCGTCGCGGGAGCGGGAATGTCGCCGTCGAGCGTCGTGCGCAAGGCCTGCGCCTTCGCGGCGTCGGGCTTGCGCCAGCGTCCGTCGTGCAGCCGGCCGAAGCCGAGGAAGCGCGAGAGAGTCCAGTAAAATTCGAGCGCCTTGGCGTAAAGAAAGCGCGTGCGCGGATCGACGTCATACTGCTCGATTTCACTGAGTTCGCGACGCAGCTCTTCGAGCAGATAAGCTTCGATTTTTTCCTTCATTCCGCTCGCCCCGCCGCGGTCCTTCCCATGTTTTCCGCCAAATTGTTCTTACGCTTTGCCCCGTTGGTAGGGCAGCTTGGAGCCGATGACAAGACTTTCGCCCTCTCCATGGCGCCTCGCGCTCCAAACATCCGATTTTCGTCGCGCCCATGACGGATCGGACGGGCCAAATCTGTCTTCCAAAAATAATTGAATCGCCGCGCGGCTCCCTTACGGCTACAGCAGGGAGAACAGCGAGAAGACCGGTTTGCCATCCTTGACGGGATTGATGACCACTGTCGCGGTCCGGCCGGCGACGAGGCGAATATTATCCGGCGTGCGATCGAGGGCGATGCGCACCGGAACGCGCTGTGCGAGCCGCACCCAATTGAATGTTGGATTCACATTCGCAAGAAGGCTCGCGCCAGGGCTGCGCTCGCGATCCTCGATTCCGCTCGCTATGCTTTCGACGTGGCCATGAAGATCGGCGGTTTCGCCCATGAGGTGCACGGCGACCTCGTCGCCGACGCGTATCATCGGCAATTTCGTCTCTTCGAAATAGCCTTCGACGCGCAGGCTGTCTTCGTCGATCAGCGCGGCGACGCCCTTCCCCGCCATGACATAGGCGCCGGGCCGCAAGTCGAAATTGGTCATCGGGCCATTCACGGAGGCGCGCACCTCCGAGCGTTCGAGATTGAGGCGGGCGAGGTCGCGATCGGCGAGCGCCTGCTCAAGAGCGGCGCCGGCTTGCGCCTGAGTCGAGGCGAAAGCGTCGACCTGCTGCTTGGAAACTGCATTATTGCTCTTGGCGTCGAGCGCGCGGTAGCGCGCCAGGTCTTTCGTCGCGACGTCAAGCGCGGCGGCGCGGCCCGCGACGATCGCTTCCGCCTGGCGCAGCGCCAGGACGAAGCGCTCGCGATCGATGCGAAAGAGCACGTCGCCCTTATGGACGAATTGATTGTCCTTGACCAACACGTCGCTCACAAGGCCGGAAACGTCGGGCGCCACGGCGACGACGTCGGCGCGCACGCGTCCGTCGCGCGTCCAGGGCTCCTCCTCATAGTGAACCCAGAGCCTCCAGCCGACGAAAGCGGCCGCGAGCGCGAGCGCGGATGTCGTCAAGAGCCGGGTCATGGCAAGAAACTTGGCTCTCATCGTCATAAGACCCTCGATAGGACATGCAGCGACGCGCCGAGCAGGCAAAGGAAGGCGAAGAAATTGAACAGTTCCGGCCGCCAGACGAAGCGATAGGCGCCAAGCTGGCCAAGCGCTTGCTTCAAAAGGCCGGTAAGCGCGTAAGCGATCAGCGCGCACAGGAGAAGCGACGGCGTGAAAACGCCGAAGATGCTGGTTTCAGCGTTCATGCGTTCGCTCCGCGGCAAGTGAATTGCGGCGGCGGCTCCTCGGGGAAGAGCGAGCTGCGCAGGCCGACGAGCGCGGGCAGCGCCGCCTTGTCTTCTCCTTTCGACGCGGCGAGCCGTCGTAAAGCGCGATCGATTGCGGCGAGCGCGTCGGGCGATGGCGGCGCGCCGCGCTGATGATCGCGCTGAAGCCGCACAAGCAACGCGTCAATCGCTCGCCTTGAGAACGGCGCCATGGCTTCGCGTCCGCGCCGCGCATCGAGAAGATTGAAGCCGGCGCGCAATTGCCGCATGGCGTCCGGCAGCGTCTCATTGGCGGCATGGGCGATCGGCGCGAGCAACGCCAGACGGTCGAACATCTGTCCCATGGCGCGGGCTTCGTCCCTGCCGCTTCTTGCATTGGCGACTTGAGCAAGCGTCAGCCTGTTGGCGCGAAGGAAGCGCGCCGCTCGCGCCTGAGCGCCGGCGGCGCGGACCACGGCCGTCGTCGCCGCCGAAAGCCCCATGCCCGCGACCATCGCCAGGCCTGAATTGAGAAAGCCCTCGAAATTTGAGGAATAGGCCTCCTGCAACGCCATGGCGGTGGGCGTCAGAATCCCGAGCGGCAAGCCGATCATGACCGTCGCAGGCTCGGCGATCAGCAGGCCGACGCCAAGAAAAGCGGGCGCGAGGGCGAGCGTCAGCGTCTCGAAGGCATGGACCTTCGGCAGGACGCCAAAGACATAAACGCCGGCGAGGCAGACGGCGACGAAACTCCATCTGGCGAATTTCGAGATCGATGGCGTCGGATCGTCCTGCGCGGCGAAGAGGCTTCCCGAGATCGCCGCCATCATCGCCGCATCCGCGCCCTGGCGCCATTCGAAGGCGATCCATAGCAGGCAGCAAACAGCGATCGCCGCCGCAAGCGCGAAGCCGGCGAGCGCCGCCGCCTCGCGATCGTCATGCCGGGCGGGTTTTATGCGGCGCTCGATTGGATAGGCCAGCGCTTTCGGGAGCCGCCGCTCGCTATTCGTGATCGCCGCGACGAGCGCCTGACAATCCGCGAAAAGATCGAGAAGATCTCGCAATCGCAACAAGAGATGGCGTTCGGTCAATTCTCGCCATGACGCGCCGACGAGCGGCGCGCCCATGAGCTGCTCGATCTCCTCTCGCAGCGTCGCGAGCCCTTCGCGCGACATCGCCTCATCCGAATCGAGCGTCGCCTTGAAGCGCATCGCCAGTTCGGCGGTCCGCGGAGAAGGCGAGCCGGCAAGCGCGAGCTCGCGGCGACGATCATTGATCGCTGCGATCAATGGCAAGATCATCAGCATGCGCGGCAGCAGGCGCTGGACCAAAGACATGACGCGCCGCCCGCCTGCTCCCTCAAAAGGGAGATGTCCCGCGAGATTTTCCAGCTGCGCCGTATTCGCGAGAAGCCGCAGCCAATGCCGTTCGCTCAAGGCTTTTTCCGCGCCCCCGAGCGCATCCCGGCAGCCGGTCTTGGCGTCGCTCAGCCATGCGTTGACGCGCTCGGCCACAACTTCGCTGACGGCGCGCGGGAAAAGCAGGCTCGACACAAGCGCCGCGCTGACGATGCCGACGAGGATTTCCTCAGTTCGCGACAGCGCGACGTCAAAGATCGTCCCCGGCGCGTCGACGGTCGGAAAACCCACGATCGCCGCCGTATATCCCGCGAGCATGAAGGCGTAGCCGCGCGGCGTCCGATCGAGCAGCGACAGATAGAGGCAAAGCCCGGACCACGCCGCGATTGCGAGGACAAGCAGCAGCGGCGCATTGACGAGGTTGGGAACCATGGCGACGGCGGCCGCCGCGCCGACAAATGTTCCAATGGCGCGATATGTCGCCTTGGAGCGCGTCGCGCCGGCAAGCGGCTGGGAAGCGATATAAACGGTCGCCAAGGCCCAATATGGCCGGGGCAGATCGAGCCAAAAGCTGACCAGGAGAGCCACGATGGCGGCGACAAAGGTTTTGACGGAGAACAACCAGTGTTGAGGATCGCGAAAGAGCATTGGAGCGGCGCCGGGGAAGCGGAACGAACCGCCTTGCCGGCGTCGTCCATGCGGTATAAATGACTACTAGGTCATTTTTGTCAAGGGCGAAGGGAGGCGAAACTTATGGAGGACATGCGGCGATCGACGTCGGCGCAGACGGAAAAAGCAAAAGCGCGAGGCAGAGGACCGAGCCTTGAAAAGACCGCGCGAACGCGCGATGCGATCATCGCCGCCGCGCTGCAGGAGTTCCTGGAAAAGGGCTTCGCCGATACGACAATGGAAGCGGTGGCGAGAAGAGCCGACATCGCCAAGGGGACGCCCTATCGCTACTTCCCGACAAAGGACGCGCTCTTCGAGGGCGTCGTGCGCCAGAGGGTGGCGGGCGCGCTTGTCGAGGTGAACGCGGCCAATAGGGCGCCGGGCGAAACGGTCTTAGCCTTTTTGCGGCGAACCATGGTTCCCGCCATGCACGACGTCGAGCGTAAAGGCCGCGCCGCCATCGCGCGGCTCGTTCTCACCGAGGGCGCGCGCTTCCCCGTGCTTGTCGACATCTATCGCCGGGAGATGTTCGATCCCCTCCTCGTCGAATTACGCGCTCTTTTGCAAGCCGCGCGGGACGAAGGCGAATTGAAGAGCGGCGTTCTCGTCGAGCATCCAGACCTGCTGATCGCGCCGATCTGGTACGGGATCGTTCATAACGAACTGCTCCATCGGCGGCGCAAGGTCGACATTGGCGAACTGTTCGAGGTCAATCTCGACCTCTTGTTCCGTCGCTGAACAACTTTTCTTGAGTTGGCGACCAAGCGCGGCGGCCGGAAAGCGCTAGCCCGGCTCGGCCGTCGCAAACGCCAGTTTGAACGTCGCGCCGCCGCGGGGCGTTTCCTCGATCCAGATACGACCGTGAAGCTTCTCCATCAACTCCTTCGCGATGGCGAGGCCCAGCCCCGTTCCGGGCGTGGCGTCGCTCTTGCGCCAGAACGGCTCGAAGATCGTCTGACGATGAGCTTCTTCGACGCCTTCGCCATGATCTTCCACCTCGACGACGCCATCCGCCGTTACGCGAATAACGACCATCCCTCCCGCCGGCTCGGCGCGCACGGCGTTTTCAAGGAGGTTGGTCACGACGCTCTCCACCGCCCATTTGTACCCTTTTGCGACGACGGGATGTGGCGGCGGCTCGAAGGAGATGCGCCGGCCGTTGCTGAGCGCGATCGGCGTATAATCGGCCGTTACCGCAAGCGCCGTTTCTCCAAGGTCCAGTTCCGGCATAGGCGCGGCCGTCCCGCGTTCTTCGACCTGAGCCAGCACGAGAAGCTGTTCGAGTATGGTTTGAATCCGTTGCGCGTCGCGTTTGAGCTCCTGCTTGATGAGCGCCTCGTCGAGCTTTTCGAGGCGCGTCCGCAGAATCGCAACCGGCGTGCGCAGCTCATGCGCCGAATTGGCGATGAATCGGCGCTGACGCGCGACGCCCTCATTAACGCGCGCCAGGGCCGCATTCACCGCGTCGACGAAAGGAACGATTTCGGAGGGCAGGCCCGCGGTCGAGACTCGCCGATCGAGGGAGTCGAGATCGATTTCCGCAATCGTCGCGGCGCTCGCGCGCAAAGGCTTCAGATTCTTGCGCACGACGACAAACGCGACGAGCGAAAGCGTCGCGCATAACGGGATATAGGCGATAATATTGGCCGTCGTGGGATAGTAGTACAGCCAGAACAGAAGATCGTCCCAATGGAACTGCGCGCCATAGACAATGGTGCCGAATCGACCGGCCGGCGTTCGAACCATCCGCACGGAGCCTCGGGAGTCGACATTCGGATCTCCCGGGATATGGAACGTCGCTCCCAGTATCTCAAGGCGCGACAATGCGCCATTGAAATCGTCGACGAGTTCTCGGGAGGACCCCTCCAGGACAGCGCCCGACGTCGCATCGAAGGCCGCATATCGGAACCCAGGATTGCGCGCCTTATAGTTGCGCAGATCGTCCGTCATCTCGATATAGGCGGCGCCGTCGGGCGTCCGACGCAGGGCGTGTGCGAGAAGAGTTCGCGCGCGTTTCACCGTATGGCCTTCGAGGCGAACATAGCCGACGTCGTCTATTCCAAGCGACGCCAGAGGCAGCAGCACCGTCGCTGGAATCGTGAAGAAAGCCAGCATCGAAAAGAAGACCCAATAGACCACCAGTCGAGAGGATAGCGATTGAAGCGCTCTCAACTGCGGGACCTCTCTATGAGGTAGCCGATGCCGCGCAATGTATGGATTTCGACGCCGGCGCCGCATTCCTTCAACCTTTGGCGGAGGCGGGACACGGACATCTTGAGCGCATCAAGCTGGACGCTGTCATTGAGGCCGTAAATTTCAGAAATCAGCGTGCTGTGCTTGACGGCGCGGCCGGCGCGGCGGACGAGAGCTTCAAGCAGCAGCAATTCGCGCTTGCAGACGACAAAGGGCTGGCCGCGGACGAAGGCTTCGCGCTGGTTGAGATCGAAGGACAGATCGCCAAGCAGGACGGGCGGCAGGCAGGCGCCGTCCGGACGGCGCAAGACGGCTCTGATCCGCGCGAGAAGCTCGTCAACGTCAAAAGGCTTGGTGAGATAATCATCGGCGCCGGCGTCGAGCCCGCTGATCCTTTCATCGATCGAGCGCAGCGCCGTCACCAACATCACCCGCACGCCCGGTTTCGTTGAGCGGACCGTCTGCAAGATCGACACGCCGTCTCCGTCGGGCAGCCTTCGATCCAGCAACATCATCGGATATTCGTATTGTTTCAGCGCCTCCATGGCGTCCGCAAGCGTGCCGACGCTATCGGCGACATAGCCCGACTGCGTGAGTCTCTCCGCAAGGAGCGACGCCATCTCGGGTTGGTCTTCGACAATCAATATGCGCATTAATCCGCAGTCCGCATCCGCCTCCCGCGTCGGCGGACGAAGCGGCCGCGACCTCGGGTTGAATATTCATGTCGCTTTCCAATCCGTGTTGTTTCTGTGCAACACGCTCTTGATATTTGTCGTCTTCGGCCTTGCCTCTTTATTACGTTACGCTGTCGTTACGCGTATTTTGTTAAAGGACTAATCCTCGCTTTGACGTCGAGGACAAGACTTTGCGGCATATCACCCGACTTTTCGCGCTCTTGCTCTTCTTGGAGAGCCTCGCCGTCGGCGTGGCTCTGCAGGCTGCGCACGCAAAAAGCGGCGCTGAAACTGCGGTCTTCCTGGGCGCCGGCGAATGCGGGCCAGACGCCGGCGACAAAACGCCCGCCCGTCGCGCCCACGTTCTCTGCTGCATTTTATGTTCGGCGAATGATTCTGACAAATTTGCTGTAGCTCTTTTAACGGCGCGCACGGAATTTCAAACGCCAAAGACCTCGATCGCCGCCGTTGTCAGCGTCGAGGGGGAGCCACGCCAAAGACGATCGTTCTGGGTTGGCTCCTCGTCTTCGCGCGGCCCGCCTCGCTTCTCCTGACCAATCGAACGCAGCCTTGCCGCTGCAACAGCCATTGGTTTGCGCGCGAGAACGGCGCGCCTGGAGATTCTCGAAATGCAGCCCTCTCGCAACACGCTTCGGCGCGGCGTCTCCGCTTGCGCTTTCATTCTCGCCACGTCCGCCGCTTCTTCCGTCGTCGCGCAGCAAGCCCTTCCGGTCATCGACATCGGCGCCGGATCGCGGCGCGCGGCGCCCGGCCCCGCGACGAC